>JAKAXN010000454.1 GCA_021816565.1 Actinomycetes bacterium | reverse complement strand
ATCACCGTGTTGCCGGCGGCCAGGGCGGCCAGGACCCCGCCGGCCGGTATGGACAGGGGGAAGTTCCAGGGGGAGGCGACCACCACCGTCCCGTAGGGCCTGAACCCGCGGCCCGGGTCCGGCACGTGGGCGGCGTAGTAGCGGGCGAAGTCCACCGCCTCGGAGACCTCCGGGTCGCCCTCACGCACCGTCTTGGCGGTGTCGACGGCCATCACCGCCAGCAGCCGGCCGCGGGCCCGGGCCAGCTCCCGGGCCGCCCCGAGCAGGACCCGCCGGCGCTCCTCCGGGGTGGTGGCCGCCCATGCCGACCGGCCGGCCCGGGCCGCGGCGACAGCCGCCCCGGCGGTGTCGAGCGACGCCGGGGCCCAGCGGTACGCCGGCCGGTCCGGGCGGCTCGGGTCCACCCCGGCGCGCTCGGCCGGCTCGCCGGTCGGCCGGCCGGCCACCACGGGGCGGTACTCCGCCAGCCCCTCGCCGTGCACCCGGCGCAGGTGGCCGGCGATCCACTCCCGGTTGACCGGGCGGGTGAAGTCGGTGTCGGGCTCGTTGACGAACCCGGGCCCTGGCGGCGGCTCGGGTCCGGCCGCCTCCGCGGCCCGGTCCTGGGTGCGGCGGGTGTCCGCCGGGGGCGTGTCGACGGCGGCCACCGCGGCCCGGAAGCGCCCGGCCTGGTCCTGCCATTGCGGCGAGTCGAGGGCCATGGCGAACTGGTGGGTCAGGAAGTTCTCCGGCCCGCTGTTCTCGTCGAGTCGGCGCACCAGGTAGGCGATGGCCGCCTCGAGGTCCGCCGGCCGCACCACCGGCGCGTAGAGCAGCAGCGAACCGAAGCGGGCCGCCACCGCCTCGGCCGCGGCCGGCGACATCCCCTCGAGCATCTCCAGCTCCACCCGGTGCAGCTGGCCGGCCTCGGCGGCCGCCTCGACCGCCCAGGCGATCTCGAACAGGTTGTGGCTGGCCACCCCAACCCGCAGCGCCCCGTCGAGGTCCGCCTGCAGCGCGGCGGCGACCATCCGCTTGAAGTTGGCGTCGGTCTCGGCCTTGGTGGCGAAGGGGGCCCGGGGCCATCCGTGCAGCTCGGCCTCCACGTCCTCCATGGCCAGGTTGGCCCCCTTGACGATCCGCACCTTGACGGGGGCACCCCCACCGGCACGGCGCCGGCGGGCCCACTCCCCCAGCCGGTGCAGGGCGCCCACGGAGTCAGGCAGGTAGGCCTGCAGGACGATCCCGGCCTCGAGGGACCGGAACTCGGCCTCGCCCAGCACCTTCTCGAACACCGCCACGGTGAGCTCCAGGTCCCGGTACTCCTCCATGTCCAGGTTGACGAACTTGGCCGGGCGGTGGGCGGCGGCGGCCCGGTACAGGCGCCGGAGGCGCTCGGCGGTGCGCTCCACCTCCTCGGCGAAGGCCAGCACCTCCAGCTGGGAGCAGATCGAGGAGATCTTCACCGACACGTAGTCCACCGCCGGGCGCTCCAGCATCCGGACCACCTGCTCCAGCCGCCGCTGGGCCTCCTCCTCGCCGAGCACCGCCTCGCCCAGGACGTTGACGTTGAGGCGCATGCCCCGCCGGCGCCGCCCGGCGGCGTGGCGCTCCAGCGCCCTGCGGCCGGACGGGAGCACCACCGCCCCCATCTCCGAGAGCACCCGCCGGCGCAGGAGGGGCACCACCACCCCGGGCGCCCACGGGGCCAGGCGGCCGCCGGCCACGAAGGCGGCCCGGTCCGCCGGGGGCATGAACCGGGCGGCCCGCCAGTCGGCCAGGAGGCTGCCGCCGGTGCGGACCAGCCCGGCGTACACGCCCGCGGCCCGGCGGCGGTCCGGTATCCGCAGCACCTCATCGGTGAGGGCCAGGATGGCCAGCCGCCCGGCCGGGTCAGTCAGGATGCGGGCCAACCTGGCCGCCTGGCGCCGCTCCCGGGGCCGCCGTCGGGCTGCGGCGTCCACCAGCAGCGACGCGGCCAGCCGCTCGGCCCGCTCGGCGGGCCCGGCGCCGGGCGTGCTCACCCGACGGTACCGAGGGCCCCGGCCAGGTCCGCCGGGATGGTCCGCTTGCCCGAACCGTCGGCCGCCACCACCACGTAGACGGTCCGGCCGGCGGCGACCGTCTCGCCGGCCCGCCGCACGGTGAAACCCAGGGTGAACGACGTCCGCCCCACCGCCTCCACCCCCACCTCCACGCTCACGTCGTCGGGCCAGCGCAGCGACGAGCGCCAGTCGATCTCGCTGCGCACCAGCTGCACGTCGAAGCCGGCGTCGAGCATCCGCTGGTAGGGAAGGCCCCCCTCCTCCAGGAACTGCGTCATGGCCTCGTCGAAGTACCCGAGGTACCACATGTTGAACACCACGCCCTGCTGGTCGGCCTCGAAGTACCGGACCCGGTGGCGGTAGACGGTGGTGCGAGGCGCCGGGTCGATGGCCATCGCGGCACCGTATCTGCTCACCCCGGGCACCAGTTGGTTCTCCGGCCGGGGATACTTGTAGTTTCAGGTGATCAAAGACGAGGGGAGGCCCCGCTAGTCATGTCGAGCACCCAAGCCACTGACGCCGTGACCGAGGTCAAGGCCTGGCTGACCGAGAACTGGGATCCCGACCTCACCGTCGCCGAGTGGTGGGAGCGGCTCGGCTCCTCCGGCTGGGGCGCCCCCGCCCTGCCCGACACGGCCTACGGTAAGGGGCTGTCGCGCTCGGAGACGGTCGCGGTGCAGGAGGCCATCGCCGAGTTCGGGGCGCTGCCCGCCCCCGGCGGCCTGGGGCTGCTGCTGGCCGCCCCGACCATCGCCACCCACGGCACCCCCGAGCAGCAGGAGCGCTACATCCGGGCCATCGTCACCGGCCAGGAGGCCTGGTGCCAGCTGTTCAGCGAGCCGGGTGCCGGCTCGGACCTGGCCGGCCTGCAGTGCAAGGCCGAGCGCGACGGCGACGAGTGGATCATCACCGGCCAGAAGGTGTGGACCTCCGGCGGCCAGGTGGCCGACATGGGCATGCTCCTGGCCCGCACCAACCCCGACGTGCCCAAGCACCAGGGCATCACCTACTTCGCCTTCGACATGCACCAGCCCGGCGTCGAGGTCCGGCCCCTCCGGGAGATGACCGGCCGGGCCCTCTTCAACGAGGTGTTCATCAACGAGGCCCGGGTCAGCAACGACGCCATCATCGGCGGCGCCGGCAACGGCTGGGCGGTGGCCAACACCACCCTGGCGTTCGAACGGGCCGGCCTGGGCGCCGGGGGCGGCTCGGCGGGGGCCAGCACCGCGGTGCCGGGCTCCATCGCCGGCGACCTGGGCAAGCGGGCCGGCGACCTGGTCCGCGGCCGCACCCGGGGGGGCTCCGGCGGACCCGGCGGGGTGGGCGGCACCTCCAGGCTGCTCCTGACCGTGGCCCGGGAGATGGGGCTCGACAAGGACCCCGGGGTCCGCCAGGACCTGGCCCGCCTCCACACCCTCACCGAGATCGCCCGGTACATGGGCCTGCGCCAGAAGGCCCTGCGGGCCACCGGGGGCGACATCCCCGGCATGGGCAACATCGCCAAGCTGTCCATGAGCATCATCCTGCGCCTGTCCCGGGACCTGGGGTTCCGCCTGCTCGGAGCCCGGGGCACCCTGCACGGCTACGACACCGCCTCCGACAACGCCCTCCAGGACCTCCCCGCCGGGGCCCTGGGCGGCATGGTCACCGAGATGGCGCTCTTCGCCCAGGCCCCGCAGATCTACGGCGGCACCGACGAGATCCAGCACAACATCCTGGGCGAGCGGGTGCTGGGCCTGCCCAAGGAGCCCAACAACGACAAGGTGACCCCCTTCCGGGACCTTCCGAAGAACTGAGGCGGCGGCCCCGGGGGCGGAGCGCCGACCGGCGCCACCCCCGGGGGTCGTCCCCAACCGCCCGAAACCCCCGATACCGGGCAAAGGCGCAAGTCGGGTCG
>JAKAXN010000453.1 GCA_021816565.1 Actinomycetes bacterium | reverse complement strand
GACCTCCCCCGGGCGTCGACCAGCCGGAAGGTGTGGACGCCGAAGCCCTCCATGAAGCGGAACGACCGGGGGATGGCCCGGTCGGACATGATCCACATGAGCATGTGGGTGGATTCGGGCATGAGCGACACGAAGTCCCAGAAGTTGTCGTGCGCGGTCTGGGCCTGGGGGAAACCCCGATCGGGGGCCTCCTTGGCGGCGTGGATAATGTCGGGGAACTTGATGGCGTCCTGGATGAAGAACACCGGGATGTTGTTTCCGACCAGATCCCAGTTGCCCTCCCTCGTGTAGAACTTCACGGCGAAGCCCCGCACGTCGCGGGCCAGGTCCGTGGAGCCCTTGTTGCCGGCCACCGTGGAGAAGCGCAGGAACAGAGGGGTGCGTCGGCCCGGCTCCTGGAACAGGTCGGCCCTGGTGATGTCGGCGAGCGACTCGTAGTTCTCGAAGTAACCGTGGGCCCCGAAGCCCCGGGCGTGGACCACCCGCTCGGGTATCCGCTCGTGGTCGAAGTGGAAGAGCTTCTCCCGGAAGTGGAAGTCCTCCAGCAGGCCCGGTCCCCGGGGCCCGGCCCGCAGGCTGTTCTGGTCGTCGCCGACCGGGACCCCCTGAGCGGTGGTCAGGGCCGCCCGCCCCCGGTCGCTCGACTGATGGGTCTCACCGCCGTCGCCCCGCCTGAAGGGGGGATCTCCGGGACCGCTCTGCTTCCGGCCGTCTCCGTCTTGCATTTCGGGCACCTCCTGTCGCCGCTACCGTCGTCAGCTACCCAGCGGGCACCCGGCGTACAAGCGGGTCTTCAGGCCGGGACCGCGACCGGAGGGTGCCCGGCGAGCGAGCCGACCCGCCGACCGGTCTCGGCGGAGAACAGGTGGGCCCGCTCCGGATCGGCGCCGAGGAGGATGCGCTCCCCCCGGGCCACGCGGCAGCCGGCGTCGAGGTGGGCGACGACCGTGGCCGGCTCCGGATGCCCGAAGGAGGCGTGCACGACCAGGTGGCTGCCGAGATGCTCCACGAAGTCGACCTGGCACGACACGGCCACCCGGCGGTCCTCGTGATCGGCGACCAGCTCGAGGTGCTCGGGCCGCACGCCGAGGATCAGCCCCTCGCCGGGCCCCCCGGACCCGCCGGGCAGGCGTACTCCGGGAGCGGCGCCGGCCGGCGGGGACGGCCACAGGTTCATGCCCGGCGACCCGAGGAATCCGGCGACGAAGGTGTCGGCCGGCCGGTCGTAGACATCTCGGGGCGGGGCCGCCTGGCGGACCCGACCCTCGTGCATGACGACGATCCGGTCGGCCAGGGTGAGAGCCTCGCTCTGGTCGTGGGTCACGTGGATCGTCGTCACCGGAAGCTGCTCGTGGATCCGGGCCAGCTCCATGCGCATCCGGTCGCGCAGGCCGGCGTCCAGGTTCGACAGTGGCTCGTCCAGCAGGAACACCCCCGGCCGGCGGATCAAAGCCCGGCCCAGAGCGACCCGCTGCCTCTGGCCCCCCGACAGCTCCCGCGGCCGGCGATCGAGGACGTGGTCGATCTCGAGTATGCCGGCGATCCGGCGCACCTGCCGGTCCTCGTCCGCCCCGGCCCGGCGCCGCCATCCCCGGCGGCGGCCGGCCTGCAGCCCGAACAGGAGGTTGCCCCGGACGGTCATGTGCGGGTACAGGGCGTAGTTCTGGAACACCATGCCCACCCCCCGCCGCTCGGGCGGCCGGTCGTTGACCAGCTCCCCGTCGAAGCGCAGCTCGCCGGCGGTGACCGGCTCGAGCCCGGCCACCATGCGCAGGGTGGTGGTCTTGCCGCACCCCGAGGGGCCCAGGAGTACGACCATCTCCCCCTCGTCGATGGACAGGTCCACCCCGTCGACGACGGTGTTGGGCCCGTAGGCCTTGACCAGGCCGTGCATGTCTATGCGCGCCATCACTGCTCCAGTGCTCGGGACCGCCGGTGCTCACCGGCGAGCGGCCCACCGGCGGGCCGGCCCGGATCCACACGCTAAGGGCGGCCGTGGACCGGACCGTGTCGCCGCGGTGGAATGGGGATGAACTCTTGGGGCACCCACCGTGAACACGGTCGCCCCCGATCCGGTACAGAGATGTCCCGCTGGGAACAAAGAGTCATCAGCCACCGACCAGTCCAGGAGCCGCTGTGCCCGCACCCTCAGTAGTGGTATTCGATGTCAACGAGACCCTTTCGGACATGGGGCCGATGAGCCGCCGGTTCCAGGAGGTGGGAGCGGCTCAGCACACGGCCCGGACATGGTTCGCGTCGGTGCTGCGCGACGGCTTCGCGCTGGCCGCAGCCGGCTCCTTCCAGCCTTTCGGCCGCGTGGCGGAGGGGCAGCTGCGGGTGGTGCTCAGCGACTCACCTCTCAGCTGCACCCTGGACGAGGCGGTGGAGCACGTGATGGGCGGTTTCGCCGATCTACCGGTGCACCCGGATGTGCCCGGCGGGGTGCAGGCCCTGGCTGCGAGAGGCGCCCGCCTGGTCACCCTCACCAACGGTTCGGTGAAAGTGACGACCCGCCTCTTGACCAACGCCGGGATAGCCGACCGCTTCGAGCACCTTCTGTCGGTGGACGACGCCGGGGTGTGGAAGCCGGCGGCCGGAGCCTACGCCCACGCGGCCCGGGTCTGCGGGACCGACCCCGCCGACATGCTCCTGGTGGCGGTCCACCCCTGGGACGTGGACGGGGCCCGAAGGGCCGGCCTGCGGGCCGCCTGGCTCAACCGCCGGGGGCTCCCCTACCCCGACTACTTCTCCGCCCCCGATCACACCGTCACCGATCTGGGGCAGCTGGCCGCCGTCCTGTGAGCCGCCCGCCCGGCACCCGGCCGACCCGGCCCGCCGTTAGCGTCTGGGGCGTCGTGCCCGCTTCCCGTCCCGCCACCCGCCACCGAGTCCCGGCCGTGTGGGGCCTGGGGGCGGTGGAGGCCGTCAGCTTCGCCGTCCTCCTGGTGGTAGCGGCGGCGGGCGGCCACCCGGCGGCCCTGGCCGTGACCGGCTTCGTGCACGGCAGCGTGTACCTGGTGAGCCTGGCCACGGCGTGGCGGCTGGTACCGGACGGGCGGGCCCAGGGGCTGGCGGTGGTCCCCGGCGTGGGGGCGCTGCTCATGGCCCGCCACCTGACCGCCCGGCCGGTCAGCCCGCCTGTCGGGCCATCCCGAAGCGGTGCGTGGCACCCCGGTCGAGATGGATGATCCCGGTGGCCGGCCCGCGGCCCACCCGTCGGGGGCCGGCCGGCTCAGCGGGAGAGGCGCACCGGCAGCGACTTGAGGCCGTTGTTGAGGTTGGACCGGATGCGACGGGCAGGCCCGGTCTGCTCGATGCCGGGGAACGTGTCGAGCAGCTCGTCGAGGAACACCCGACCCTCCAGCCGGGCCAGGTGCACGCCCAGGCAGAAATGCTGGGCCACGCCGAAGCTCAGGTGGGGGTTGGGATGGCGGTGGATGTCGAAGCGGTCCGGGTCGGCGAACACGTCCTCGTCCCGGTTGGCCGAGGTGTACCACATGGCGACCTTGTCACCCGCCCGGATCCTGGTGCCGCGCAGTTCGGTGTCGGCCGTGGCCGTCCGGCGGAAGTAGTGCAGCGGATTGGCCCAGCGGAGGATCTCCTCCACCGCGGACGGCAAGAGGCGGCGGTCGGCGCGCAGCTCCTCCATCTGGTCCGGGTGGGAGAGCAGGGCGTGCAGGCCGGAGGACAGCATGGTCTTGGTGGTGTCGTTGCCCGCGGTCACGAGCTGCACGAAGAAGCTGGCGAACTCCACGTCGGACATCGGCCCGGATCCGAAGTTGCCGGCCAGGATCAGCGAGGCCAGGTCATCGCGGGGAGGCTCGGAGCGCCGACGGGCGGCGAAGGCGATGGCGTACATGGCCATGTCCACCATCCCGGCCTGGGCGTCGCTCTCCGGGGCGGCCAGGTCGGGGTCCTGGCTGGACGTCCCCTGCTCGGCC
>JAKAXN010000452.1 GCA_021816565.1 Actinomycetes bacterium | reverse complement strand
GTACGCCGTGGCCCGGGCCCTGGCCGAGGGGCGCAAGGCGTTCTACACCACCCCGCTCAAGGCCCTGTCCAACCAGAAGTACTGGGAGCTGGTGCGCCGCCACGGCTCCGAGTCGGTGGGCCTGCTCACCGGCGACAACTCGGTCAACGGGACCGCCCCGGTGGTGGTGATGACCACCGAGGTCCTGCGCAACATGATCTACTCCTCCTCGGCGGCGCTGGATGGGCTGCGCTACGTCGTCCTGGACGAGGTGCACTACCTGCAGAACGCCTACCGGGGCCCGGTGTGGGAGGAGGTGATCATCCACGCCCCGCCCGGTGTCGACCTGGTCTGCCTGTCGGCCACCGTCTCCAACGCCGAGGAGCTGGCCGACTGGATCCGCACCGTGCGCGGCGCCACCACCGCGGTCATCGAGGAGCGCCGTCCGGTGCAGCTGCACGACCTGTACCTGCTCGGCGACAGGAGCAGCGACCGGCTGCTCCTCATGCCCACCCTGGTCGACGCCCGGCCCAACCCGGAGGTGGCCGCCCTGGACTCCAAGACCCAGCGCCGCCCGGGGGACCGGGGCCGGCCCAGGGGCCGGCTGTTCACCCCCAGGCGGGTCGAGGTGGTGGACCTGCTGGAGGAGCACGACATGCTCCCGGCCATCTATTTCATCTTCTCCCGGGCCGCCTGCGACGACGCCGTCACGGTGTGCGTCCGGGAGGGCAAGCGGCTCACCACGGCGGAGGAGCGGCGCCAGATCCGGGCCATCGCCGAGGAGCACGTGGAGGCCCTGAGCGATGAGGATCTGCGGGTACTCGACTACCAGGCCTGGCTAGGCGGCCTCGAGGCCGGCTACGCCGCCCACCACGCCGGGATGGTGCCGCCTTTCAAGGAGGCGGTGGAGGCGTGCTTCGCCGCCGGGCTGGTGAAGGTGGTGTTCGCCACCGAGACCCTCTCGCTCGGGATCAACATGCCGGCCCGGACGGTGGTCATCGAGAAGCTCACCAAGTTCAGCGGGGAACGCCACGACTTCCTCACCCCCGGCGAGTACACCCAGCTGACCGGCCGGGCCGGTCGCCGGGGCATCGACGAGGTCGGCTACGCGGTGGTGCTCTGGTCGGCGTTCGTGCCGTTCGACCAGGTGGCCGGGCTGGCCGGGGCCCGCACCTATGCCCTGACGAGCAGCTTCCGCCCCACCTACAACATGGCCGCCAATCTGGTCCGCCGTTACCCGCCGGATGTGGCGCACCACCTGCTCAACCTGTCGTTCGCCCAGTTCCGGGCCGACAGCGACATCGTCCGCCTGGAGACGCAGCTGGAGAGGACCACCGCCGCCCTCGAGGATGCCCGGCGGGCGGCGGGCTGCGAACGGGGCGACACCGAGGAGTTCCGGCGGCTGATCCGGGCCAGCGAGGAGTCCGCCCGCCAGCGCCCGTCCATGACCGCCGAGGTCGTCGCCGCCCTCGAACGGGTCCGCCCCGGCGACGTACTGGTGGTACCGGGGGCCCGGGAGGGCGGCCGGGTGGCGGTGCTGTCCACCAGCCGCCGCCGGGGTGGCGACATCCGGGTGCGGGCCGTGACCGCCGACCGCAAGCTGGTGTCGCTCAGCCCCCGGGACTTCCCGGCCCCGCCGGTGGCCCTGGCCCGGATCACCCTTCCTTCCCCCTACGCCCCGAACAACCATGCCTTCCAGCGTCAGGTGGCCTCGTCGCTCATGGCCAGCCGGATAGACACGGCGGCCGTCGCCCGGCCCTCACGACGGCACCTGCGCGGCGCCGTGGCCCTGTCCAACGCGGCGGCCGCGGAGAGCCACCCGGTCGCTTCCTGCCCCGACGCCCGGGCCCACCTGAGGGCCCTGGACCGGGCCGACCGCCTGGCCCGTGACGCCGAGCGGATCCAGCGCCGGGTGAAGGGGCGCCTCGAGTCGTTGGCCCGCCAGTTCGACCGGGTGCTGCGGGTCCTCGAGGCCTGGGACTACATAGAAGGATGGCACCTGACCGACGGGGGGGAGCGGCTGGCCCGGATCTACCACGAGTCGGACCTCCTCATCGCCGAGTGCCTGGGCCAGGGCCTGCTGGACGGGCTGAGCGAGGCCGAGATGGCAGCCGCCGTGTCGGTCTTCACCTTCGAGAGCCGCAGCCAGGAGGAGAGCAGCGCCTGGATGCCCACGCCCCGGCTGCGCCAGCGTTGGGCCGGGATCACCCGGGTGGTGGCCGAACTCAACGCCGACGAGGACGACGCCGGCCTCCCGCTCACCCGCAGCCCCGACCCGGGCTTCGCCACCCTGGCCTTCGCCTGGGCCTCCGGCGAGGACCTGTCGGAGGTGATGGCCCACGACGAGATGTCGGGGGGCGACTTCGTGCGCAACACCAAACAGCTGATCGACCTGCTGCGCCAGGTGGGGGAGACGGCACCGGACCCGGCCACCGCAGGGACGGCCCGCTCCGCCGCCGAGCGGCTCATGCGTGGCGTCGTGGCGGCCTCGTCGGTCGTCCCCGCCTAGGCGCCGATGGTCCCCCAGCCGGGGCGCGAGGCACCGTAGTCTGAGCCGGGCCATGGGCTACTTGGACACCGGCGTCTACGCCGTCGAGGAATGGACGGAGGACGAAGCAGACGTTCTCCGCCGCTACTTCACCAACCTCGACGGCCCGGTGTTCGCGCTGGTCAACCTGCCCGAGGTGGTCAAGGGGGCCCTCTTCGCCCGGTACTCCCGGTCGGCGAAGAGCCTGCGCCGGCTGTTCCTCGACGAGTTCGTCGGGGACCTCGACATCAGCGGTGACCTGGGCGTGGACGCCACCGTGGGCCTGGCCCGGGCCGAGCAGCTCTACGACAGGGTGTTCTTCGAGTACGGAGACGACTCGGTGGCCCAGCTGGGCGGCGTCCACCTGGCCTGCGAGCAGGCCTCCAACGTCCTCACCAAGGTCCTCGAGTGGGGCCGGCTGATGTCGTACATGGAGAAGTCCACCCGCTACGTGGCCTACGACAGCCGGCTGCCCAACGGCCGCTACCGCTACCACCGCGACGGCGACATCCTCGATTCCCCGCTCGGCGCCCGCTACGTGGGGGACATGGACCGCCTCTTCGACGGATACGGGGAGCTCCTGCCGCTGCTCCAGGCCCATTTCTCCCGACTTCATCCCAAGGCCGACACCGACTCCGACTTCGTGTGGCGCCAGTCGGTGCGGGCCAAGGCCTTCGACGCCCTGCGCGGCATGCTGCCGGCCGGAGCCACCTCCAACCTGGGCATCTACGCCAGCGGCCAGGCCTACGAGGCCCTCCTGATCCGCATGCGGGCCCATCCGCTGCCCGAGGCCCGGGCCTACGCCGATCTGATCCTGGAGGAGCTGCGCAAGGTCATCCCGTCCTGGGTCAAGCGCGTCGACGTCGACGACCGGGGCGTGGCCCACTCCGCCTACCTCGAAGCCAACTCGGCCTCCATGCACGAGCTGGCCGAGGGCCTCTTCGGCTCCACCGATCCGGCGTCGGTGGAGGTGGCCGCCGGCGGCGACCCGGAGGTGTCGCTGCTCGACTGGGATCCCGACGGTGAGGTGAAGGTGGTGGCGGCCATGCTCTACCCCTACACCGACCGCTCCGAGGCGGTCATCGAGGAGCGGGTGAAGGCCATGTCGGTCGACGAGCGCCTCGAGGTCATGCGGCGCTACGTGGGGGAGCGCACCAACCGCCGGCACCGCCCGGGCCGGGCCCTGGAGCGCTGCGACTACCGCTTCGATGTCATCTCCGACTACGGCGCCTTCCGGGACCTGCAGCGCCACCGTCTTCTGACCGTGGAGTGGCAGGACCTGACCCCGGCCCACGGTTACACCATGCCGGCTTCGGCGGTCGAGGCCGGGGCGGCCGACGCCTACGGCGCGGCGATGGAGCGTTCCGCCGGCCTGTGGGAGGCCCTGGCCACGCGGTTCCGGCCCAGCCAGGCCGCCTACGCCGTGGCCCTGGCCTACCGGAT
>JAKAXN010000044.1 GCA_021816565.1 Actinomycetes bacterium | reverse complement strand
GGATGGCTCACTGCATAGAGCATCCCGACCAGGCCGACGTGGACGGCAACGCGGTGGCCGCCCTCGAGAAGCTGTTCCTCAGCCTGGCGTAGGAAGGAGGGGCCGGTTCGCCGGCCCCTCCTTTTTTCGTTGTTCGCAACGCCGGTCGCCGGGTGTGGGGGCAGGGGGAGCGGGCCGCCGGGGGGGGCGGCAAATTTCTCGTCCTGGCCGGCTTGACAGCACCCGGGCGGGGCGCCTTGGATACGAGTACGTACTTTCGTACATTCGCACTTTGGATGACGGGTGATCCCGTCCATCCCGGGAGGAAAGGCGAACACCATGGCCCAGGTCGTGACCATCGAGACGCAGGGACTGGGGGACCGCAGCTACCTGGTGCACGACGGCGAGGTGGCCGTGGTCGTCGACCCCCAGCGCGACATCGACCGGGTCCTCGACCTGGCCGGTTCCCTCGGGGTGCGGGTCACCCACGTGCTCGAGACCCATATCCACAACGACTACGTGACCGGGGGCCTGGCCCTGGCCCGCCGCACCGGCGCCCAGTACGTGGTGCCGGCCGGGGACCGGGTGGACTTCGAGCGGACGCCGGCCGGCGACGGACAGAAGCTCTGCACCGGCCGGCTGGTGATCACCGCTCTGCACACCCCCGGCCATACCCCGAACCACATGTCCTACGCCCTCGCCGAGGACGGGGGCGAACCGTCGGTGGTGTTCACCGGCGGGTCCATGCTCTTCGGGGCGGTGGGCCGCACCGACCTGATCAGCCCTGAGCGCACCGAGGAGCTGAGCCGGGCCCAGTACCGCTCGGTCCGCCGGCTGGCCGGGGAGCTGGGCGAGCATGTCGAGGTCATGCCGACCCACGGTTTCGGCAGCTTCTGCTCCGCCACCGAGACCAGCGGCGACGCCTCCACCATCGGCGAGGAGCGGCGCCGCAACGTGGCGCTGGTGACCGACGACGAGGACCGCTTCGTCGCCGAGCTGATGGCCGGCCTCACCGCCTACCCCCGCTACTACGCCCACATGGCCGGGCTCAACTCGGCCGGTCCGGGGGAACCGGACCTGTCCCTGCCTGAGCCGGCCGACGCCGCGGTGCTGCGTCGGCGCATCGACGCCGGCGAGTGGGTCATAGACCTGCGCGAGCGGCGGGCCTTCGCCCGGCTGCACGTGGCCGGGACGGTGTCGATCGAGATGGGCGACCCTTTCGCCACGTACTTCGGCTGGACCCTGCCGTGGGAGGCCCCCGTCACCCTGATCGGCGACAGCGCCGAGCAGGTGGCCGAGGCCCGCCGGCAGCTGGCCCGCATCGGTATCGACTCGCTGGCCGGCGCCGCCGTAGGCGCCGTCGAGGACCTGGCCGAGGGCCGGACCGCCGGCTACCGGGTGGCCGACTTCGGGGACCTGGCCCAGGCGCTCGGCCGCGACGGGCTGGTGGTGCTCGACGTGCGCCGCCACGACGAGTTCGCCGCCGGGCACGTGGCCGGGGCCGTGCACATACCGTTCTGGGAGCTGGCCGACCGGGTCGGTGAGGTGCCCGACGGTGAGCTGTGGGTCCACTGCCAGGGTGGGTTCCGGGCCTCCGTCGGGGCGTCGATCGCCAAGCGGGCCGGCCGGGACGTGGTGCTGATCGACGACGACTGGGGGCGGGCCGGCGAGGTCGGCCTGCCGATCGAAGCGGCTGGGCCGAACATCTGAGCCACCGGGGCTCGCATCGACTAGGGAGAAGCTCCTTGCGCTACGGGTTTGTAATCGACCAGCGGACCTGCATCGGCTGCCACGCGTGCACCGTGGCCTGCAAGACCGAGCACCAGATCCCGGTGGGCCAGTTCCGCACCTGGGTCAAGTACATCGACAAGGGGGAGTGGCCCTCGTCGTCGCGCAACTTCGGGGTGATGCGCTGCAACCACTGCACCGACGCCCCGTGCGTGAAGATCTGCCCCACGAAGGCGCTGTACAAGCGCGACGACGGAATCGTCGATTTCGACCGGGACCGCTGCATCGGCTGCAAGAGCTGCATGCAGGCCTGCCCCTACGACGCCATCTACATCGACGAGGACACCCACACCGCGGCCAAGTGCAACTACTGCGCCCACCGGGTCGACGACGGCCTGGAGCCGGCGTGCGTGGTGGTCTGCCCGACCCACTCCATCTGGGCCGGCGACCTGGACGACCCGACCAGCGGCATCGCCCAGATGGTGGCCACCCACCCCACCGCGGTGCGCGCCCCGGAGCAGAACACCGGGCCCAACGTGTTCTACATAGGCGCCGACCGGGCGGTGCTGGACCCGACCATCGCCCCGGTGGACGGCTCCTACATCTGGGCCGACCCGGACCCCCACCGCCTGGAGGTGTCCGCCGACCTGGAGGCCGACCCGGTGACGGGGGCCCGCACCACCCTCAACACCGCCCATCCCCGGCCGTGGGGGTGGAGGGTCACCACCTACCTGTGGACCAAGGGCCTGGGCGCGGGAGCCATGATGGTGGCCTCTGGCGCCCTGCTGGCCGGGGCCCCGGCTGACGGGGTGCTGGGTTTGGCCGCTCCCGCCCTCGGGGTGGCCGGCATGGCCACCACCGGCGGTCTGCTGGTGTGGGACCTGAAGCGGCCGGACCGGTTCTTCTACATCTTCACCAAGGCCAATCGGACGTCCTGGCTGTTCTGGGGGTCGGTGTGTCTGGCCGGAGCCTCGGCCGTGGCCGGGGGCTGGCTGGCGGCCGGCCTGGGCGGGTCGCTCGGGATCCTCAGCCCGGGCGCCCTCAACTCCATCCTCAAGGTCCTGCGGGTGGCCGCCCTGCCGGCCGGGGTGGCCGCCGCCGGCTACACCGCCCCGCTGTTCGCCCAGGCCGAGGGCCGGGACCTCTGGCAGTCCAAGATGCTGCTGCCCCACCTGGTGATCCAGGCCCTGCAGGCCGGCTCGGGCGCCCTGCTGGCCATCTCGGCGCTCACCGGGGGGGACCGGAAGCTGACCAGGGCACTCGCCGGCACGTTCGTGGCCGCGTCGGCGGCCAACGCCGCCAGCCTGGCCCTCGAGTACGGCGGGGGCCACGAGACCAAGCAGGCGGCCACCGCCGCCCACATGGTCACCCGGGGTCGCTACCGCAAGCTGTTCTGGGCCGGTGCCGTCGGCGCCGGCGGCCTGGCCGCCAGCCTGGCCGTGCCGGGCATCAAGGGACGCAAGCTGCGCCGGGCCGCCCTGGGCGGGCTGCTCGGGCAGGTGTCGCTGCTGGCCTACGAGTCGGTGTTCGTCCGGGCCGGCCAGGACGTGCCCCTGTCATGAACGACCCAGTCACCACCAAGGAGGCCTCCATGAGCCAGACCCGCCCCGGGCCGGCCGCCCCGCCGTCCAGCCCCACCGGCGTCGAGCTGCCGGGGGCCCGCCGCCACGAAGCGCTGTCCAACTTCCCCCCGGTGGAGAACTGGGACCACCACGTCGAGCACGACGCCCGGGCCCACCCCCGCAAGGTCCCGCACGAGTACATGCTGGTGCCGACCACGTGCTTCAACTGCGAGTCGGGATGCGGCCTGCTGGCCTACGTCGACAAGTCGGACCTGTCCATCCGCAAGCTGGAGGGCAACCCGGCCCACCCCGGGTCCCGGGGCCGCAACTGCGCCAAGGGGCCGGCCACTGTCAACCAGCTCGACGACCCAGAGCGGATCCTGCACCCGCTGCGCCGGGTGGGCGCCCGGGGCAGCGGCGAGTGGGAGCAGGTCAGCTGGGACGAGGCCCTCGACGACATCGCCGGGCGGATCCGCCAGGCCATCAGCCAAGGCCGCCACGAGGAGGTCATGTACCACGTCGGTCGTCCCGGCGAGGACGGCTTCGCCGAGCGGTTCCTCCAGGCGTGGGGGGTGGACGGCCACAACAGTCACACCAACGTGTGCTCGTCGGGCGCCCGCTTCGGGATGACCCTGTGGACCGGTTACGACCGGCCCAGCCCCGACCACGCCAACGCCAAGGTCATCCTGCTGCTGTCGAGCCACCTGGAGACCGGCCACTACTTCAACCCCCACGCCCAGCGGATCATGGAGGGCAAGCTCGACGGGGCCAAGCTGGTGGTGATCGACCCCCGCCTGTCGAACACCGCGGCCCACTCCGATCTGTGGATGTCCCCGTGGCCGGGATCGGAGGCGGCGATCCTGCTGGCGGTGGCGTCGTATCTGCTGCGCACCCGCCAGATCGACGCGGAGTACATGCGGCGCTGGTTCAACTGGTCCGAGTACATGGCAAACGCCCATCCCGACGCCCCCGCCGACGACTTCGAGGTGTTCCTCGACCGCCTGGAAGCCGACTACGCCGACTTCACCTTCGAGTTCGCGGCCGAGGAGGCCCAGATCGACGTCAAGCAGGTGGAGGAGCTGGCCCGCCTGGTCGCCGGCTGCGACCACCGGCTGTCGGCGCACGTGTGGCGCTCGGCCTGCGCCGGCAACCTGGGTGGCTGGCAGGTCGCCCGGGCCCTGTGGTTCCTCCTGGCCCTGACCGGCAGCATCGGCACCGTGGGCGGTACCAGCCCCAACGGGTGGGACAAGTTCATCCCCAAGGGCCCGAACATGCCCGAGGGGCACGACCACTGGAACGAGCTGACCTGGCCGCGGGAGTACCCGATGGCCACCAACGAGATGTCCATCCTGCTGCCCCACTTCCTGGAGGAGGGCCGGGGCCGGCTGGAGGTGTACTTCTCCCGGGTCTGGAACCCCATCTGGACCGCCCCGGACGGCTTCACCTGGCTGGAGGCGCTCACCGACGCAGAGAAGGTCGGCCTGCACGTGGCGCTGACGCCCACCTGGTCCGAGACCGCGACCTTCGCGGACTACGTGCTCCCCATGGGCCACGCCCCGGAGCGCCACGACACCATGTCCTACGAGACCCACGCCGGAAAGTGGCTCAGCTTCCGCCAGCCGGTCCGCCGGGTGGCCATGGAGAAGATGGGCCGCCCGGTGGGCGACACCCGCGACGCCAACCCCGGTGAGGTCTGGGAGGAAAACGAATTCTGGTTCGAGCTGTCGTGGCGTATCGACCCCGACGGCGCCCTCGGGATCCGCCGTTACTTCGAGTCGCCCTACCGGCCCGGCGAGAAGGTCACGGTGGACGAGTACTACCGCTGGATGTTCGAGAACTCGGTGCCCGGGTTGCCCGAGAAGGCCGCCGACGCCGGGCTCACCCCGCTCGGCTACATGCGCAAGTTCGGGGCGGTGTCGGTGGGTGAGGCCCTCTACCGTCTGGACGAGCGCCGCCTCGACCAGGCGGAGACCGACGGCGCCGAGCCCGACGAGCACGGGGTGCTGCGCCGCCCGGCCGGCCCGGACTCGGAGCCGCCGCTCATCGGTGAGGCCGGATCGGTGGGGCTGCGCCACGACGACGGCACCGTCACCTTCGGCTACCCGACCCCGTCGCGGCGGCTGGAGGTGTACTCCACGGCCATGCGGGACTGGGGCTGGCCGGAGTACGCCACCCCCGGCTACATCGAGTCCCACGTCTCGAAGCGCCAGATCGACCTGGACGCCGGCCAGATGGTCCTGGTCCCCACCTTCCGCCTGCCGGTGCTCATCCACACCCGCTCCGGGAACGCCAAGTATCTCAACGAGATCGCCAACAGCCACCCTCTCTGGCTCAACCCCGATGACGCCCGCCGCCACCGTGTCGCCACCGGTGACCTGGTCCGGGTCAACACCACCATCGGCTACTTCGTGGTCCGGGTGTGGGTCACCGAGGCCATCCGCCCGGGGGTGTGCGCCCTCAGCCACCACATGGGCCGCTGGCGCCTGCACGACAACGACGGCAGCCGCTGGGTCACCGGTCAGGTCGACATCACCCACCCGGGTGGACCCGACACGTGGATGCTGCGCTACCGCAGCGGGGTCCAGCCGTTCCAGTCCTCCGATCCGGACTCGGAGCGGATCTTCTGGACCGACCCCGGGGTGCACCAGAACCTCACCTTCGGTGTGCAGCCCGATCCCCTGTCCGGGATGAACTGCTGGCTGCAGAAGGTGTCGCTCAGCCCGGTGCAGCCCGACGACCGCTACGGCGACGTCTTCGTCGACAGGCAGCGGTCCCGGCAGGTGTACCAGGAGTGGCTGGCCATGACCCGCTCCACGACCGGCCCCGGTGGTCAGCGCCGGCCGGAGTTCCTGATGCGCCCGGTCAAGCCCAAGCGGCGGGCCTTCACGGCCGAACCCTGAGCGGTAGGGCGACCGGCCCTGCCGCCGGTCGCCCCGCCCGCCGGGCTCTGCCGCCGGGCCCGGCCGCCACCAGCCGTGTGGTCAGGCCGGCAGGGTCCCGGCCACCTCGCAGTCGGGGAAGTAGCGGTGGTGGCGGGCACCGGTTATCTCGTAGATCGCCGAGCCGGTCCGGCCGTCGTCGGTCCTCACCGCCATCTGCGACAGCCCACCCCGGTGGAACGGCTCGTACGGCCGGTCGAAGCGGCCGGTGGCTTCCACGGTTATCCGCCGGCCGCCCTCCAGGGTGAAGGTGCAGGTGCCCTCCAGGCCGGCGACGGCTTCGCCGCCGGTCCCGTAGGCGGCGGCCCGGCCGTCCGCCCCGGTCCAGGTCATGTCGTGCTGGAAGTCGATGACCGGCACCGGGTCGGAGCGGTCCGTGCCGGCCCAGCAGCCGTCGGTGTAGACCCGGGCGCCGTTGGCGTACTCCCAGTGCCACACCCCGAGGAACCCGTCCTCGAACTGGATCTGGAACCACATCCACAGCGGGCAGCGGCCGTGGTCGCGGATGCCCCAGGAGTGGTCCCGCTGCCCGACCCAGCCGTCCACCTCGTAGGTGCGGCCCGCCACCGTGTAGGTGCCCGTGTAGACGCCCGACTGCAGGATGTGGCTCTGGTCCCAGACCACGTCGTCGCCGGCCCGCATCGTCCCCCGGCGCAGGCCGTAGGGGCGGGTCCGGGCCCGGAACGTGAGATCCGCTCCGATGGCCGTGCGCTCCGGGTCGGCCCACAGGCGCAGCTCCTCGAAGGGCCGGACCACCTCCACCCTGGCCCCACCGACGTCGGTGGTGTGGGGGTCGTCGCCGTACGGCCGTTCCAGCCGGCCCAGGAGGGGGGTGCCGTCCACCCGGCCCATCTGCAGGGCGTCCATGGTCTCGGTGGCCGGGAAGTGGGCCATGGTCAGGAACACCACGTCGCCGGCGGCGTCGGGGCGGTGCAGCTCGAAGAAGTAGCTCTCCCTCCAGTGCGGGCTACGGGCCGACACCCGCGGCAGGAGCAGGGGGGTCTGGTGCACGAAGTACTCGTCCATCGAGGTCGGGTTGGCCATGGCCGAGAGTCTGCCCGCTGGCGGCCGCCGCCGGGCCGCCTAGCCTGAGTCGGGATATGGCACGGCGCGACCTGAGGGATCTGCTGGAGCGCCCACTGGTGGTGGCGCCGATGGCCGGCGGGCCGTCCACCGTGGAGCTGGTGGCTGCCGCCGGATCGGCCGGCGCCCTCGGCTTCCTGGCCGGCGGGTACAGGACGGCCGAGCAGCTGGGAGCCGACATCGACGCCCTGCGGGCGGCCAGCCGGGCGCCGTTCGGCGTCAACCTGTTCGTCCCCGGCTCCCCGGCCGCCGACCCGGAAGCGCTGCAGCGCTACCTGGACGAGCTGCGGCCCGAGGCCGAGTCGCTCGGGTGCCAACTGGCGGAGCCGGTCTGGGACGACGACGGCTGGGACGACAAGCTCGCTGCGGTGGCGGCCACCGTCCCGCCGGTGGTCAGCTTCACCTTCGGCTGCCCCGACCGGGAGGTGATCGAATCCCTCCAGCAGGCCGGCAGCCTGGTGGCGGTGACGGTGACCACCGTGGCCGAGGCGGTGGTGGCCGCCGGCCGGGGAGCCGACGCGGTCTGCTCCCAGGGGCTGGAGGCCGGCGGCCACCGGGGGACGTTCCGCAACGACGACCGGCCGCTCCAGCAGGTGCCCTTGGTCGAGCTGGTGAGGTCCATCGCCGCCGCCACCGACGTGGCGCAGCTGGCGGCCGGGGGCGTCGCCGGGCCTGATGACGTGCGGGAGGTGCTGGCGGCGGGGGCGGTGGCCGCGCAGTGCGGCACGGCGTTCCTGCGCTGCCCGGAGAGCGGGGCCAGCCCCCTGCACAAGGCCGCGCTGGCCGACCCGGGGTTCATCGGCACTGCCGTCACCCGGTCCTTCAGCGGCCGGCCGGCCCGGGGGCTGGTCAACCGGTTCATGGCCGACCACCCTGACGCCCCGCCCGCCTACCCCGAGATCAACAACGCCACCCGCCCCCTGAGGGCCTCCGCCGCCGGGGCCGGTGACACCGCGGCCATGAGCCTGTGGGCCGGGACCGGGTACCGCTCGGCCGCCGACCGGCCGGCCGGCGAGGTGGTGGAGATGCTCACCGCGGGCTGATCTCCGCCGCCCGGGCGCTCACGCCGATGCGGCGGCCAGCAGTTCGGTGGAGAACACCCACACCCCGCGGTTATGAGTACTCGCAGCGGCCATCACCTGCCATCAGCCAACCGTCCCCGGCCGCGAGCTGCCAGGGGCCAAATCCCCGGACCGTCGGTTCCCGCCGGCCTCTCAAGTCCCGGCGCGGATCGGCCGATATGTCTGACAGCAGCCGGATTGTGAAAGCGGTATCCGGCAGGCTGGTAAGGTCCCCCGGCGGGCAGGCAATGCTCAGGGGCAGCGAGTAGAGCTGGGAGCACGATTATGGACACAACCGAGCACGGTAAGGGCGCGCCGTCGCCCCGGGCCCGGAGGGCGCGACGTGCCCCGAGCCGCCGGACCGTGGCCACGATCGGAGCACTGGCGGCCGCCGTGGTCGGCACCGGCGGGGTTGCGGCCAACGCCTCGACGCCGCATCCGGCCACCGCCACGCCGAGCGCCGACGCCCCGTTCGCGGTGGGCATCTCCCCCGGCTCCGATGTCCTGTGGCAGTCGCCTTCGCAGGTCGCGTCCACCATGTCGGCGATGGCCGCAGCCGGGGACAAATGGGTGCGCATCGATGTCGACTGGGCCGCCGTGGAGGCGACCAGGGGCTCCTACAACTGGAGTTTCGAGGACACCGCCATACGGTCGGCGGTCAACGCCGGGCTCACTGTCGACGCCATCCTCGACTACGCCCCCTCCTGGGCGGTGAGCCTCGGTCAGCCGAGCGCCAAGGCATTCGCCACTTTCGCCACCCAGGCGGTGAAGCGGTACTCGGCCCTCGGGGTCCACGTGTACGAGGTGTGGAACGAGGAGAACCTGGGCTGGAGCTGGAACGACTCCGTCAGCGTGACCTCCTACGGCCAGCTCCTGCAGCGGGGCTACAAAGCCATCCACGGCGCCGACGCCCACTCGGTGGTCCTCCTGGGCGGCCTCGGCATGGGTCCCGCCGGCATGGACAACTCGCTGGCCGTCGACCCCTACACCTTCCTGTCGCAGCTCTACGCCGACGGCTACGGCCGGTACTTCGACGCAGTGGCCATCCACCCCTACAGCGGGCAGGACGCCCCGCTCACCAACGACCCGAGCAACAACCTGTTCCCCGAGCTGCCGTCGTTCTACTCGCTCATGCAGTCCTACGGCGACGGGGGCAAGAAGATCTGGGTCACCGAGTACGGGTACCAGACATCCGGACTCGGGTCGGTGACCGAGCAGCAGCAGGCCGATTATCTGACCACCGCCATCGAGGCGATCATGGGCGAGCCGTGGGCCGGGCCGTTCTTCATCTACAACTGGCAGGACGACAGCAGCCAGTCCTACGGACTGCTGCGGGCCGATGGTTCGGCCAAGCCGGCCCTGGCCGTGTTCGAGGAGTCCCCCCACTAGGTGGTGGGAGTGTGGGCCTCCAGGCGGATCACGACGGACTTGGACACCGGGGTGTTGCTCACCTCGGCGGTCGAGTCGAGCGGCACCAGCACGTTGGCCTCGGGGAAGTAGGCCGCAGCGCAGCCGGGCGGGGTGGGGTACTCCACCGCCCGGAACCCCTCCGCCCGGCGCTCCCCGTCGGACCAGACGCTGACCATGTCCACCCGGTCACCGTCGCGTAGGCCCCGGGCCCGTAGGTCGTCCCCGTTGACCAGGACCACCCTCCGGCCACCCTCGATACCCCGGTAACGGTCGTTCAGCCCGTAGACGGTGGTGTTGAACTGGTCGTGGGCCCGGATGGTCTGCAGCAGGAGGTGCCCCTCCGGCACCTCCTGGGCCGTCGGCTGATTGACCGTGAAGCGGGCCCGGCCGGTGGCCGTCGGGAAGGTCCGGGAGTCGTGCGGGCCGCGGGGCAGCATGAAGCCGCCGGGCGCCGCCACCCGCTCCTCGTAGGAGTGGAACCCGGGCACCACGTGCTCGATGTGGCGGCGGATCACCCGGTAGTCGGCGCCCATGGCCTCCCAGCCGATGTCCTCGCCGAACAGGGCCCGGCCCAGGTCCGTGAGGATGCCCACCTCGCTGCGCAGGCCCGGCCCGGCCGGGACCAGGCTGCCCCGGGAGGCGTGCACCATGCTCATGGAGTCCTCCACGGTGACGAACTGTTCTCCCGAGGGCCTCACGTCGCGTTCGGTGCGGCCCAGGCACGGGAGGATGAGCGCCTCCCGGCCGTGGAAGAGGTGCGACCGGTTGAGCTTGGTGGCCACGTGGACCGTCAGCTGGCAGTTGGCCATGGCCGCCTCGGTGGTGCGGCTGTCGGGGGTGGCCGCCACGAAGTTCCCGCCCAGGGCGAAGAACACATCCACCCGGCCGTCGCGCATGGCCCGGATGGAGTCGACGGTGTCCCAGCCGTGGCGGCGGGGCGGGTCGAATCCGAACTCGTCGCGCAGCCGGTCCAGGAACTGGTCCGGCATCTTCTCCCATATGCCCATGGTGCGGTCGCCCTGCACGTTGCTGTGGCCCCGGATGGGGCAGGGGCCGGCGCCGGGCCGGCCGATGTTGCCCCGCAGGAGCAGGAAGTTGACGATCTCCCGGATGGTGGGCACGGCATTGCGGTGCTGGGTGAGCCCCATGGCCCAGCACACGATCACGCTGCCGGCCGACACGACGTCGTCGGCCAGCTGCTCCATCTGCTGGCGGGTGACGCCGCTCATGCGCTCCAGCTCCGCCATGTCCAGGGCCCGCCAGGTGGTGGCGGCGTCGTCGAAGCCGTCGCTGTAGCGGTCGATGAAGTCGCGGTCGAGGACCGTCCCGGGAGCGGCGTCCTCCCGCTCGAGCAGGATCCGGTTGAGGCCGGCGAAGAGGGCCAGGTCCCCGTTGACCCGCACCGGGATCAGTCGGTCGGCCAGCACCGTCCCGGGGCCCAGCACGCCGCGGGGGGTCTGGGGGTTGCGGAAGCGGGTGAAGCCCGCCTCCGGCAGGGGGTTGATGGCCACCACCCTGGCCCCCCGGCGCTTGGCCTCCTCCAGGGCCGACAGCATCCGGGGATGGTTGGTGCCCGGGTTCTGGCCGGCCACGATGATCAGCTCGGCGTGGTCGGTGATGTCGGCCAGGGTGACCACCCCCTTACCGACGCCGATGGTCTCGGTCAGCGCCGCCCCGCTGGACTCGTGGCACATGTTCGAGCAGTCCGGCAGGTTGTTCGTGCCGAGCCGGCGGGCCAGCAGCTGGTACACGAAAGCGGCCTCGTTGCTGGCCCGCCCGCTGGTGTAGAACACCGCCCGGTCGGGGTCGTCCAGCGACCGCATCCGGTCGGCGACCATCCCGATGGCCGACTCCCACGAGATGGGGGTGTAGTGGTCCGCGCCGGGGGCCAGGTACATCGGCTCGGTCAGCCGCCCGGTCTTCTCCAGGTCGTGGTCGTCCCAGGTTCGCAACTCGGAGATGCGGTGGGTGGCGAAGAAGGCCCGGTCCACCCGCTTGCGGGTGGCCTCCCAGGCCACCGCCCTGGCGCCGTTCTCGCAGAACTCGGCCAGTTTGCGGTGCTCGGGGTCGGGATCGGGCCAGGCGCAGCTCGGGCAGTCGAACCCATCGGTGTGGTTGAGCTTCAGCAGGGTCCGGAGGGTCCGGGCCGGGCCCATCTCCCCCAGAGCCAGCTGCATCGAGGAGGTTACGGCCGGGATGCCTACCGACGACTGCTTCGGATGGCTGACCCGGACCTCCCCCGAGGTGTCATCGGCCATGGTTACTTGATACCGCGTCCAGGGGCCTATGGGGGATCCTCATACCCGCCAGTGGAAGCCGATGGCGAAGTCCACGGCCACCGCGTAGGTCAGGTACATCAGCCAGGCGCCGGTCAACAGGTGGAACAGGCCCAGGCCCCGCTCGCCGACCTTGACGCCGATGGAGGCGAAGAAGTCGAAGAAGTACACCGCGAACAGCCCGAGGAACAGCAGCCCGACCGGCCAGTCGCCGCCGTGGAAGAACACCGTCGCGCCCATGGCGGAGATCACCATGAACGCCACCGACATGCCGGCGTTGGTGCGGGCGTCGTTGCCCCGGTAGCGGTTGTAGCCGATGGCGAACCAGTGGATGCCGTACGCCGAGAAGGCCAGGGCAGCCATGTACAGGGCCGGCGACTTCTGGAAGACCTGGAACCAGGTGAGTCCGACGAAGAGGATCAGCCCGGTGACGAACTGGCAGAAGCCCGGCAGCCACAGGCCCCAGACGCCGGTGGCCCGGTCCACGCTCTCGTTGCGGCCCGGCCAGCCGAACAGCTCCTGCGGGCCGTAGATCAGGTAGCCGGTGCCCAGCCCGAAGAATCCCAGGGCCAGAGGGGGGAACGCCGACTGGGCGAACGTGACTTCCATATCTCCTGCCTCCTCGCTCGGGCCGCCATCTGGTTGTGCGGCGAATCAACCGTACCGGCACTTAGTGATAAATATGCCGCTTTGTTTGAAGATCGGCGGGCCTCGGGCTGGCTACGGTTGGCCGGTGCCCAGCCTGGCTCTCGACGACGACACGACCATCTACTTCGAGGAGCGCGGCTCGGG
Source organism: Actinomycetes bacterium (assembly GCA_021816565.1). The sequence goes on along the minus strand of JAKAXN010000044.1, from coordinate 7,168 downwards.
GGTCCCGGTGCTGCTCCTGGCTCCCGGCGGGATGCGCTCGGGTATCGACCTGTGGGCCAACGCCGCGGTCGACCCCTGGGCGTCCTACGCCGGGGACTTCCGCCTGATCGCCATGGACCAACGCAACACCGGCCGCTCCCGCGGACCGCTCGACCCGGCGGACCCGTGGGGCTCCTACGCAGCCGATCAGCTGGCGGTGCTGGACCACCTGGGGGTGGACCGCTTCCTGGTGATGGGCTGCTGCATCGGGGGGTCGTTCATCTTGAAGCTGGTGGAGCAGGTCCCCGAGCGGGTGGTCGCGGCGGTGCTGGAGCAGCCGATCGGCGTGCACCCCGCCAACCGGGACCTCTTCACCGCCATGGGTCGGTCCTGGGCCGAGGACCTGCTGGCCGGCCGTCCCGACCTGGACGTCGCGACGGTGGACCGCTTCCTCGCCGCCATGTGGCGCGACGAGTTCGTGGTGAGCGTGAGCCGGGACGTGATAGCCCGCTGCCCGGTCCCGCTGCTGGTCTTGCCGGGAGTGGACGACTACCACCCCACGGAGGCCGGGCGCCGGGTCGCCGCTCTGGCGCCGCACGCCGAGGTGCTCGAGCCGTGGAAGGACAGCGCAGAGCACATTGCCGCAGCCACCGGAGCGGTCAGGGAGTTCCTGCTCGGTCACGCCGGCCGCGTCTGACCGGGCTCCCGGCCCGGGCGGGGACTTCCGGCCCTGGACGGTTACCGACGCGACGCATGAGCCTGGGCCGCGGAGGTCCCGGAATGGACGATCGGGTGGTGGTGGGCGTGGACGGGTCGGCGTGGTCGCGCCGGGCGCTGGCCTGGGCGGCGGAGGAGGCCGCGCTCCGAGGCGCCCGGTTGCAGGCGGTGGTCGCCTGGCGCAGTCCCGCCGACCGCGGGGCGGAGAACCCGTTCCCGGTTCCGGATTCGGAGCTGGCCGCCGATGCCGGCTCCCGGCTGGAGCGGTCCCTGGCCGACGCCGCCGGGACGATCCCGGCGCCCGGGCCGGAGAGGCTGGTGGTCCGGGGCGACCCGGCCACCACCCTGTGCGACCTGGCATCGGGAGCCTCGCTCCTGGTGGTGGGCCGGCGGGGTCGCGGCGCCCTGGCCGGGGCGGTGCTGGGCTCTGTGAGCCTCCGCTGCGCCCACCACAGCCCCTGCCCGGTGGCGGTGGTGGGCAGTGAGGCGCCGGCCCGCCCGCCGGCCGGGCGCATCGTGGTGGGTGTCGACCGCTCGGCCGGTTCGGTCGAGGCCATGGAGTGGGCTCTCGACGAGGCCCGCCTCCGCGGGTGGGAAGTCGAGGCGGTGGAGGTGGTACGCGACCCCTACCAGGAGGACATGGCCCTCGAGCTGGACATGCCCCACTTCCGCCGCGAGCGCCCCCGACTGGTACGCGGGGTGCACGAGCGGCTGGAGCGGTTCGTGGCCAGGACCGCCGGCGGGAAATCGGGAGTCGCAGTGACCCCGGTGCTGGTCGTCGGCGACCCCGACAGCACCCTGTGCGAGCGCTCGACCGGAGCCGACCTGCTCGTGCTCGGGTCCCGGGGGCGGGGCGGCCTGTCGCGGGTGGTGCTCGGGTCGGTCAGCAGCTCGTGCGCCCATCGCAGCCGCTGCCCGGTGGTGATCGTCCCCGGGGAGCCGACCGGCCGACCGGCCCCGGTCCGCTGACGGGCACCCCGCCGGTCCGGCGGGTCAGAGAGTTCCGACGCCGCGACCGGAGCCGGTCAACCGCCGCCGAGATGGCGCCAGGGCCGGTCGTGGGCCGGCTCGGTCGACACCGGCTCGGGCATGTGCTCCTCGGCTTCGGGCCGGGGGATGGGGGTGGGTCGGGGGGTTTCCTCCACCAGAAGGGCCTTGCGGCAGTGCCGGCACAGCCCGTGGAACACCTCGTCGTTACCCCGGCAGTTCACGCACACCCTGGGACCGCTGCGATGCCTTCTCCACCAAGGAGCCATGGCCGCACCTCCCGACGCTCTCTGATGGGTCTGCGAAACGGGGCTGCCTTCGCCGGCATTGCCCGGATCAGGTCCTAAGGGTCGCGGACCTTCGTCCGCCTCTCAGCCTCTTCGGCTCCCTCGTCCGTCTCGCAGACCACTGTCAATTACAGCGGCCGGCCGGCGGTACAGGCAGAGGCGAACGTCACTACGGTGGGGCGGGTGCGGAGACCTCTGAGAGTGGCCCTGGTGGGCTACGGTCTGGGCGGCTCGGCGTTCCACGCCCCCCTGATAGCGGCTACCGCGGACCTGACCCTGGGCGCGGTCGTCACCACGGACGCGGCCCGGGCCGCGGAGGTGGCGGCCCGCTACCCGGAGGCGGAGGTGGTGGACCGCGTGGAGCGCCTGCTGCGGGCGGTGGGCGACTGGGACCTGGTGGTGGTCACCGTCCCCAATGCCCGGCACCGGGCGGTGGCCGAGGCGGCCATCGAGGCCGGCTTGCCGGTGGTGTTGGACAAGCCGGTGACCCCGACCGTGGCCGAGGCCGAACGCCTGGCCCGTCTGGCGGCCGACCGTGGGGTGAGTCTCATCCCGTACCACAACCGGCGCTGGGACGGGGATTTCCTGACGGTCGGTGACCTGGTGAGCTCCGGCCGGCTCGGGCAGGTGTGGAGGTTCGAATCCCGCTTCGAGCGCTGGAAGCCCACGCCGGCTGTCGGCACATGGAAGCAGGACCCGACGGCGCCGGGCGGGGGCATCCTGTTCGACCTGGGTCCCCATCTGGTGGACCAGGCCCTGACCCTCTTCGGCCCGCCGGAGTCGGTGTACGCCGAGATCTCCGCCCGTCGCGCCGCTGTCGTCGACGATGCCTTCGTGGCCCTCCACTACACCGGCGGGCCGGCCGTCCACCTGTGGGCCAGCAGCCAGGCCGCCCAGCTCGGTCCCCGCTTCCGGGTTCTCGGGTCGGCTGGTGGCTACGTCAAGTACGGGATGGATCCCCAGGAGGACGCCCTGCGGGCCGGCCGGTCGCCGGGCGGAGCCGGATGGGGGGAGGAGCCGGCCGGTTCTTGGGGCCGGCTGGGATCGGTGGAGGGCGACCGCGCGGTCCCCACCCGTCCCGGGGCCTACCAGAGCTTCTACGCCGGGGTGGCGGCCCACCTGCTGGACGGGGCCCCGCCCCCGGTCGATTTCGCCGACGCGGTGACCGGCCTGCGGATCCTGGAGGCGGCTGTCAGGTCGGCCCGGTCGGGTGTGCTGGCGCCGGTCGACACCGGTGACCGGTCCCGACCGGCGGGATCAGACGGGTAGCCGCCGGCGCAGCAGCCGCGGCAGGGCGGCCGGCCCCTGGATGGGATGGAACGCCTCCGCCGCGGCGGTCAGCCGGGCGTCGTCGTCGTCGGACAGGTCCAGGTCGGCGGCGGCGGCGTTGCGCTCGAGCTGCTCGACGCTGCTGGCGCCGGGGATGGCCACCACGTTGGGCCGGCGGATCACCCACGCCAGCGCCACCTGGGCCGGGGTGGCGTCGTGGGCCCGGGCCACCTCGCGCAGAGCGGTAAGCAGGTCGGAGGCCCGGTCCAGGTTCTCCGGCAGGAACAGCGGGTTCATGTCCCGCACCCCGCCCTTCGGCGGGTTGGCGCTGTCGTAGCGGGCGGACAGCAGTCCCTGGCCCAGAGGGCTGTAGGCGATCACGACCCGGTCTTGGGCGGCCGCCCAGGGGATCATGTCGGGGAGGGGCCGGCGGTCCACCAGGCTGAAGCGAACCTGGTTGGACAGGACCGGGCCGCCCATTGCCTCCTCGGCCGCCTGCCAGCGCGACAGGGTGAAGTTGCTGACACCGGCGTGACGCACCCGGCCGGAGCGCACCAGGCGGCGCATGCCGTCCATCTGCACGCCGATGGGGACCAGCGGGTTGGGCTGGTGGATCTGATAGAGGTCCACGGTCTCGACGCCCAGCCGACGGGCGCTCTCGCGCTCGCGCCACTCCACGACCGGCCGGACCGGCGCCACCGGGAACAGCTTGGTGGCCACGAAAGCCTCCCGGCGCCGGTCGGCGATGGCTCGCCCGACGATCCGCTCGGAGGCTCCGAACCCGTAGATCTCGGCGGTGTCGAGCAGGTTGATCCCGAGGTCCAGCGCCCGGTTGACGATGCGACCGGCCTCGCCCTCCGCGTATCCCTTCCCGTAGCCCCACTCCCGGGACCCGAACTGCCAGGTCCCGACCCCGATCACCGAAAGGCGGGCTCCCCCGGCCTCGACGTATCTCATGGGCGCCAGCCTACGTGCGGACCGGATGTGGCCGACCCGGCGGCCATGGCGTATAGGTTGCGCGCCATGAGCGAATCGTCCGTCCCGTCCACCCCCGACCACGGACCGACCGACGATCCGGCCGAGGTGGTGCGCCGCTTTCTCGGCCTTCTGGAGGCGGGGGACACCGAGGGGGCCACCGGGCTCATGGCCGACGACGTCACCTATGTCAATGTCTCGCTGCCGGCCCTGCGGGGCCGGGACCGGATCCGGAGGGTGCTGACCCGGGCCCTGGCGGTGCGGGGGTCCGGGTTCGAGGCGTACATCCACGCCATCTCGACCGACGGCGGGACCACGGTGCTCACCGAGCGCACCGACGTGCTGATCGTCGGCCCGGTCCGCGTCCAGATCTGGGTGTGCGGCCGCTTCGACGTGCACGACGGCCGGATCGTGCTGTGGCGGGACTACTTCGACTGGGGCAACGTGGCGGCCGCCACCGTCCGGGGCCTGCTCGGTGCCGCCCTCCCGGCTCTCCGGCCGTCCCCACCGGTCTCTTGACCCGTTGAGTCAAGTGACGTAATAATAAGTCATGTGACTGAGCAGCGGGTCGCCCCGGACCGCCCCTCGACCCGGGAGGCGCTCATCCGGGCCGCCGAGCGGCTGTTCGGGGAACGGGGCATAGCTGCGGTCTCTCTGAGGGAGATCGCCACGGCCGCTGGCCAGCGCAACAACTCGGCGGTGGCATACCAGTTCGGGTCCCGGGAGGGGCTGGTGGAGGCGGTCTTCGCCCACCGCATGGCCCACATCGACGAGCGGAGGCGGGCCATGCTGGCGGCCACCGGGCCCCAGAGGGACGCGCGGGCCCTGCTCGAGGCCTTCGTGTACCCGCTGGCCGAGTCCCTCGGATACGACGGGGGCTCGAGCTGGTACGCCCGCTTCCTGCGGCAGGTGGTGTTCGAGCCGGGTTTCGACGTGTTCGCCCCGGGCCGCCGGGAGGTCAGCGGAGGACTGCTCGAGGTCATAGCCGGGCTGGCCGCCGGGCTCGGTCACCTGCCGGTCCCGCTGCGGGACCGGCGCCTCACGCAGATGGCCCAGATGGTGGTGCACACCCTGGCCGACCACGAGGCCGCCCTGGCCCGGGGGGCGGCCACCCTGGCCACGCCGCTGCTGGTCGCCGACCTGGTCGACTGCGCCCAAGCGGTGCTGGAAGCGCCCGCCTCCGTGGGCACCGAGCGGGAGCTCGCCCGCCTGACCGACATGAGAGGGGCCTGACATGACCGCTGCCACCAGAGACCCGGGCGCGGCTCTCGAAGCCAAGCGGGTGAAGCTGGGCCGCTGGGACGTCCGGCTGGGGCCGGTCGGCTACCTGGCCGCCGAACGCCAGCGCCTCGAAGGGCTGACCTGGCAGAACTTCGACGCCCGCCGGCTGGGGGCCACCATAGGGGCGGTGATCGAAGGCGTGGACCTGAGCTGCGACCCGGCCCCGCCCGTGGTGGCCGAACTGCGCCGGGCGTTGCTCGACTACAAGGTCCTCTTCTTCAGGGATCAGCCGCTCCGCGCCGAGGCCCACCTGTCGTTCGCCCGGGCCTTCGGGGATCTGGAGCGCCACCCGTTCATCCCGGCCCACCCCGAGCACCCCGAGCTGGTCCGCTTCGCCAAGTCCGCCGATGTCGGCGGCTACGAGAACGTGTGGCACAGCGACGTCTCGTGGCGGGAGGTCCCGTCCATGGGAGCCGTGCTGCGGGCGGTGGAGGTGCCGGCGACCGGTGGCGACACGCTGTTCTCCGACATGTACGCCGCCTACGACGGCCTGGACGGGGAAGTCCGCGACCGGATCGATGGTCTGGTGGCCGTGCACGACTTCCTGCTGTCGTTCGGGATGCAGGTGCCGGAGCACCAGAGGGCCGGCATGCGGGCCCGCTACCCGCAGGTGCGCCACCCGGTGGTGCGCACCCACGAGGAGACCGGCCGGAAGCTCGTGTACGTCAACCGCATATTCGTCGACCACATCGAGGGCATGGATCCCGGGGAGGGCGACCAGCTGCTGGACGTGTTGTGCCGGCAGGCCGAGATCGTCGAGCACCAGTGCCGCTGGACGTGGGAACCCGACTCGGTCGCCTTCTGGGACAACCGGGCGGTGCAGCACTACGCCTGCAGCGACTACTGGCCCTCGGTCCGGGTGATGGAGCGGGCCAGCATCATCGGCGCCCGGCCGGTCTGAGGGCTGCGTCGGTCCCCTCCTCGGGTCGGGGAACTTCGACCCTGACAGGTGACGGGGCCCCCACCTACCCTGTGGGTCCGTCTGGCGAGTGAGCCAGCGGAGCACCGGAGGAGCACGACGGGCGAGAGGGGCCGGAGGGTGGATCCAGGGACTGCGGCGGGCGCCGCCGGGGGACCGGACCCCGTCACCGCCGTCCCGTCTGAGGAGACGGTTCCGGTCCGCACGGGGGACGCCGGGTCCATCAGGCTCCACCGGTGGTACGACCGGGAGGTGCTGGGCGTCGGTCTGGCCGCCCTGGCCGGTGGGTTCGGCCAGTTCGGGGCGGTGGCCGCCCTGGGGGACGTGGCCCGCAGCTTCGGCCAGATATCCAACGGCGGGACCGTCGGCACGATCGCCGAGCAGGCCGGCCTCTCGGGCACGGTGCTCGGTGCCGGACTGGCCGTCATCCGCCTGGCCTCCCTGGGGGCCCTGCCGATCGCCGGGCTGGCCGACCGCTTCGGGCGCCGCCGGGTCATGCTGTCCTCCCTGGGGACCGGGCTGGCCCTCACCGCCCTGGCCGCCGTAAGCCCCGGGTACTGGTGGTTCGTCGCCATCGTGGCCCTGGGCCGCCCCATGCTGAGCGGAGCCGACGCGGTGTCACAGGTCATCGCCGCCGAGCAGACCGACGCCGACAACCGGGCCCTGGGCGTGGCCCTGGTCGCCGCCGGCTACGGGGTCGGGGCCGGGCTGACGGCCATCCTGCACAGCGTGGGACTGGGCCGGCTGGGCTTCC
>JAKAXN010000451.1 GCA_021816565.1 Actinomycetes bacterium | reverse complement strand
CACCCGCTACAGCTTCGCCAGCCACGCCCAGTACACCACGCTGGCCGAGGAGCTCCGGTTGGTGGACATCTACCTGGATCTGGAGCGGGCCCGCTTCGGTGACCGCATCTCGGTGACCCTGCGGGTGGCTCCCGAGGTGCTCAGCGTGCACCTCCCGTCGCTGACCCTGCAGCCGGTGGTCGAGAACGCCATCCGCCACGGCCTCGAGCCGGCCGGGCACGGCCACCTGCGGATCGACATCAGCGACGCCGACTCCGATGCGTGTATCACGGTGGAGGACGACGGCGCGGGCGCCGAGCCCCGCCGCCTCCAGCGGGCGCTGTCGGGCAGCACCGAGTCGGTCGGCCTGCGCAACGTCGACGAGCGGCTGCGCGCCACTTTCGGTGACACCCACGGCCTACTGGTGGAGACCGCCCCCGGGGCCGGGACCAAGGTGACCTTCAGCGTGCCCAAGTTCCACTTCGCGACCGGGATCCGGGCCGGGTGAGGACGGCTCCGGTGTCGCTGCTCTCCGCCCTGGCCGTCGACGACGAGCTGCCGGCCCTCGACGAGCTCGAGTACCTCCTGCAGGCGTCCGGGCTGGTCGGCGAGGTGGTGGCGGTGCGCGACGCCACCGAGGCGCTGCGACAGCTGCGGGACCGGTCCTTCGACGTGGTGGTCCTGGACATCGCCATGCCGGGTCTCGGGGGTATCGAGCTGGCCAGCGTGCTGGCCCAGTTCTCGGAGCCCCCGGCCATCGTGTTCGTGACCGCCCACGAGGAGCACGCCCTGGAGGCTTTCGACGTCGGCGCCGCCGGGTACCTCCTGAAGCCCCTCGACGAGCAGCGTCTCCAGCAGGTGCTGCGCCGGGTCGTGCCACCCGGTCCCGGCCGGGACGCCGGGGGCGGGGCCGAATCCCTCGACATGGTGGCGGTTGACGCCCCCGGGCGCACGGTGATGGTGGCCCGGACGGAGGTGGCCTGGGTGGAGTCGGCCGGCGACTACGTCCGGCTGCACACCTTCGACGGCCGATCGCTGCTGGTACGCCTGGCTCTGGCCCGGCTGGAGGAGGCCTGGGTGCCCGAGGGGTTTGCCCGCATCCACCGCCAGTACCTGGTCTGCCTCCGGGCGGTGCGGGAGATGCGCAGCGAGGGACCGCAGATGTTCGTGCAGGTCCTGCCCGGCACGGAGCTGCCGGTCAGCCGCCGCCACATGCGGGAGCTGCGGGACCGGCTGGTCCGCCACGCCCGGGGCAGCCGGTGAGGCCGGGCGCCCGGTGACCGAGGCCCGCCGTCGGCCGACCGGCCCGCCGGTCCCGGCCCGGGTGGCCATCCGGGCTGCGCCCCGCCGGCCGTCGCCGGCCCGGTCACTGCCGGCCCCCGATGACCTCTACGACGCCGGCAACTACGCCGAGACCCTGCTGCGGTCACTCATGCGGGCCCAGCTCGGGGTCACCCTCGGTGTGCTCCTGCCGGCCGCCGCCGTGGTCGCCACCTATCCCCTGCTGTCGATCCTGGTTCCCGGGCTCAGCGAGGTGTCCGTCGGGCCGGTGCCGCTGTCGGTGATCGTCCTCGGCTTCGGCATCTACCCGCCGCTGGTCGTCCTGGCCTTCGTGTACGTGAGAAGGGCCCGCCGGGTGGAGGAGCGGTTCGTCGAGCTGCTGAGGGACGAGTGAACGACCGGCGGGCGCGGTGAGCGGGCTCGGGCCGCTCACCGACTACGGGGCGGTGGTCGGGGTCGTCGTGGTGGCGGTGGCCACCATCACCGTCGGCTCGAGGGGGTTGCGGATCTCGCGCACCCCGGCGGATTTCCTGGTGGCCGCCCGGCAGGTGCCGGCCTCGCTCAACGCGTCGGCCATCTCCGGTGAGTACCTCTCGGCGGCGTCGTTCCTCGGGATCGCCGGGCTGGCCCTGGCCGACGGGGTCGGGGCGCTCTGGTACGCGGTGGGCTACGCCGCCGGTTACCTGGTGCTGCTGGCCACGGTGGCCGCCCCGCTGCGCCGCTTCGGGGCCTACACCATCCCCGACTTCGCCGAGGGCCGCCTGGACTCCCCCCTGCTGCGCCGGGTGGCCACCGTGCTGGTCGTGTTCATCTGCGCCTTCTACCTCCTGCCGCAGATGGAAGGCGCCGGTGTCACCCTGCAGGTCGCCTTCGGCGGACCCTACGGGGTCGGGGTGGTCGTACTCGGTGTGATCGTCACCGCCACCATCGCCGGGGGCGGGATGAAGGGCATCACCTTCGTCCAGTCCTTCCAGTACTGGGTCAAGCTGACCGCCATCGCCCTGCCTGCGGTGGCCCTGCTGGCCTTCTTCCACCACCCCTCGGTGGGGAAGCTGGACGGTCCGGCCCCGCCGGTGTTCCCCCGGGCCACCACCGTGCAGTTCCCGGCCGCGGAGACGCTCGTCGTCGCGGTCCCCACCGAGGTGAGCGGTCACGGCCGGGTGGACGGGGCGGCGGTGTCGCGCCTGGTCCTGTCCGCCGGCCCGCACCGCGTCGACGCCGGCACGGCCCTGCGTTTCCCGGCCGGGGCGCACAGCCCGGCCGTCCGCTCGGCGCCCCTCCTGACCGGCGAGCAGTGGACATCGCCGCTGGTGCGGCTGAACGGCCACTCGACGCACCCGCTGGCCGCCACCTACGGGGTGATCCTGGCCACCTTCCTCGGCGCCCTGGGGCTGCCGCACATCCTGGTGCGGTTCTACACCAACCCCGACGGCCAGACGGCCCGGCGCACCACTGCGTTCGTGGTCCTGCTGCTGTCGTGTTTCTACATCTGGCCGGCCGTGTTCGCCCTGCTCGGGCGGCTGGAGGCCCCGGGGCTGTACCTGTCGGGACGGACCGACACGGTGGTGCTGGCCCTCCCCCATCTGGCCGCCGCCGGAGCCGCGCAGCGGGTGCTGTCGGCACTGGTGGCCGGCGGGGCGTTCGCGGCGTTCCTGTCCACATCCTCGGGGCTGCTGATCGCCATGGCCGGAGCCATATCCCACGACATCATGAAAAAAGGGGTGCGGGCGTTCCGCTGGTCCGCCGTGGGTGCCGGAGCGGCGGTCACCGCAGCCGGGTTGGCGGTGGCCGGAACGTCCATCAACGTCCTGGTGGGGTGGGCCTTCGCGGTGGCGGCCTCCTCCTTCTGCCCGCTGCTGGTGCTGGGCATCTGGTGGCCCCGGCTGACCTGGCCGGGGGCGCTGACCGGCCTGGTCCTCGGGGGCGGCACGTCCTCGGCCGCGGTGGTGGCGGCCCTCGCCGGGGCCGGCCGCAGCGGGTGGGCCGCGGTCCTGCTCGGGGTGCCGGCCATCTGGACCGTCCCCCTGTCGTTCGCCGCCATGATCGCGGTGTCGCTGCTGACCCCTTCACGGGTACCGGCCGACGTGATGCAGAAGCTGCTGACCCTGCACCTGCCCGAAGGGGTGCGGCGCCGGTCCACCCAGACGGGGTTCTGACCGCCGGGCGCGACCGGGGCCGGCCCCCGGGAGGGCCGGCCCCGGTCGTCGCCGGACGTGTGGTGCTACCCGGCCTGGTGCAGGGCGGCGTCGACCTCGGCGTCGTCGAGGCGGCGGAACGCCCGCCGGCCGTTGGTGCGGGCCAGCACCGCCACCTCCAGGTCCGAAGCCACCGGCTCCCGGTCTCCGAGCAGGGCCCGGGCGGTCCGGCGCACGACCTCCTCGAGCGGCCAGTCGGTGGAGAAGCCCTCTTCCAGACGGGCGGTGATGGACTCCGCTTCCCCGCCGAGAACGGTGTAGCGGTCCTCGTCGACCACCGAGCCGTCGTAGAGGATGTGGAACATCTGGTCGCTGCCCGGCTGCGGACCCACCTCGGCCACCAGTATCTCCACCTCGAGCGGCTTCAGCTCATGGGTGAAGACGTTCCCCATGTACTGGGCGTAGAGGTTGGCGAGGGACCGGGCGTCGACGTCCTCCCGGCTGAACTGGTAGCCCTTGACGTCGGCGTGCTGCACCCCGGCCCGGCGCAGGGAGTCGA
>JAKAXN010000450.1 GCA_021816565.1 Actinomycetes bacterium | reverse complement strand
ACAGTGACATTGTCACCTGGGGTGACCGTGCAGCTGGAATCGCCCTGGCAGCCGCTGATGGGGGTCTCCGAGTTGGGCAGCAGCTCGTACCAGGCGTAGTACTGGGGCCCGGTGATGGGATTGGTGATCAGGGAGTTCTCCCCCACACCGGCCTGGATCAGGTCCGAGGTGTTGTACCCACCGATGCCGGCCCAGGTGGCGGCGAATCCGGGCGGCAGAAGGGCCGCCGACGGCACAGTGAACTGGGTGGTCACGCCGGTGATGTCGCCGGGGTTTGACGGAGTCGGCGACGACGGGCTCGCCGACTGGACGGCGTAGCCGGACCAGTTGAGGCTGGTCGCCGTACCACCGTGCACCGGGAGCAGCTCGTGGGTGACCGAAGGGATCAGCCGCCCGATACCGGGCAGCGAGGCCGTGCCGTGGTGCGGTGTGGAGGCCAGTGCGGACGGCCCGGCGGCGATCGCCACCCCGGCCATCAAACCGACAGCTCCCACCATGTGCAGCGTTCTGCGCGCCACCGGAACCTCCCCAGGCTTGCCGAAAGTGGTCCCAATTATTAGCCCAAACCGGGTGTTAGGGGAAACGGCGCCAGCCGGAAGTGTCCTTTCAGGCTGATCCCCGGTCCGCACCCGCCCTCTCGCGCTGGGGTGCCACCGTGTACCTGGGGTCCTCGGCGGACTGAACGCCGGCGTAGAAGATGCCGAAGCGGGTCAGGGCCGAGCCGGCCACCAGCAGCGCCCCCGATACCGCCGACACCGCTCGGCTGCGCCGGCCGGCGAGGGCCCCGAAGGCCCCGGCCGCGGTGGCCGCCTCGGCTGCCTTCATCAGCTTCCCGGCGGTTCCCTGCTCGTATGTCTCGGCCGGCAGGCCCATCCGGGATCGCATGAAGCGGCCCATGCCCAGCTCGACCAGGGCGGCAGCCGGGCCCAGCCGCCGGGCCGGGCCGGCGTCGGCCACCGGGGCGGCCATCAGCCCCAGGCCGGCACCGGCGCTGCAGGCCGAGCCGGCGAAGAGGAACGGCATCTCCTTGTGACCGCCGTGCCAGGCCGGCACCGCGGTGTCGGACACCAGCACTGCGGTGTATGTGGCTACGGCCGGCCCGGTGACGGCCGCGGCCAGCGTGGCGGCCCGCGAGAGCCGGCCCACCGCCGGTCGCGACAGCACCCGGCCGAGCGGGCCGGGCAGGGCCGATCCGGTTATCTGCAGCCCCGCCGCGGCGAATGCCGCAGGGCCGTAGAGCGAGAGGATCCACGACCCGACGCTCATCGGGGAGCTGGGCTTGAAGACCCGCAGCATGTTGTAGAAGCGGCCGGGCCGGCCCAGGTCGTGGACCAGGGCCACCAGTGACAGGCCGATGGCCCCGGCCGCCCCGTACTTGAGAGGCCGGGCCAGCCCCGGCCGCCCGGTCAGCTCGGCGGCCGCCGCCAGCGTCGAGGAGGAGCCGGCCAGGCCGCCCAGGAACAGGTAGCCGGCGATGTCGAGCGGCTCCCAGGTCGGCTTGTTGAGCACCGGCAGCCCGTAATAGGAGCGGAACTCCGGCTCGGGGACCACAGACTCGGTGTGCTTGCGTCGCCGGGGCCGACCGCCGCCGCCGGCGTTGGCCCCGATGATGGCCTCCCGGTCCGGGCGGACGTGGACCAGCCCCTCCTTGGTCACATCGGACAGACCCACCGTCATCCACCTCCCAGGACCGAGACGGCCACCCCGGCCACCACCCCGGCCGCGGCCAGCGCGGCCCTCTTCCACATGGACCCCAGATCCCTGGTGGTGACCACCGGGTCGGGGGGCAGGCCGTAGACCTCGGGCTCGTCCAGGAGCAGGAAGAACGCCCCGGTACCGCCCACCCCGTCGTCGGGGTCCCGGCCGTAGAGCCGGGCGTCGGCGACACCGTTGTCGTGCAGCTGCGCCACCCGCTTGTCGGCCCGGTCGCGCAACTCGTCGAGGGCCCCGAACTGGATGGAGTTGGTGGGGCAGGCCTTGGCGCAGGCCGGCTCCATGCCGACCTCCAACCGGTCGTAGCACAGGGTGCACTTCCACACCCGTCCGTCGTCCTTGCGCTGGTCGATCACTCCGTACGGGCAGGCCGGCACGCAGTACCCGCAGCCGTTGCACACGTCCTCCTGGACGACCACGGTCCCGAACTCGGTGCGGAACAGCGCACCGGTCGGGCACACGTCCAGGCAGGCGGCGTCGGTGCAGTGCTTGCACACGTCCGATGCCATCAGCCACCGCAGGTCGGTCCCGCCCGCCCCGTCGTGGTTGACCATGGCGTCCTGGCCTCCGAGCGGCTTGCGCTGCTCGATGAACGCCACGTGGCGCCAGGTGTCGGCCCCCAGACCCACGCTGTTGTCGAACGACATCCCGGTAAAGTTGAGCCCGTCGTCGGGGACGTGGTTCCACTCCTTGCAGGCCACCTCGCAGGCCTTGCAGCCGATGCAGATGGAGGTGTCGGTGAAGAAGCCCATGCGGGGCGGGTGGTCCTCCCACCCGGCCGACCGGGCCGGCTGGGTGCCGGTGGTGGTGAGTGCCATCTACAGCTCCGTTCCGGTCGAGACGGTGACCCCCGCCCGGCGGCGGTACGACTCGACGTACTCGAGGAGGGCCGGCCCCCGGGGTCGCCGTCCGGGCTGGACGTCGACGGCCAGGGCCTTCACCTCCTGGATGTGGGCGTTGGGGTCGAGGGTGAAAGAGGTGAGCTGGTTGACCGCGTCGCCGGTGGCCATGCCGTTCGGCCCGAAGTGGTAGGGCATCCCCACCTGGTGCAGGGTTCGGCCCTGGACCTCGAGCGGGCTCATGCGGTCGGTCACCAGGACCCTGGCCTCGATGGCCCCCCGGGCGCTGACCACCGTGGCCCAGCCGCCGTTGTCCAGGCCCCGCTCGGCGGCCAGCTCCGGTGACACCTCGACGGCCAGCTCCGGCTGCAGCTCGGACAGGTATGGAGCCCAGCGGCTCATGCCGCCGGAGGTGAAGTGCTCGGTCAGCCGGTAGGTGGTCAGGACGAAGGGGAACACCTCCGCTCCCGGCTCGTTCCCGCTCGGCTGGGTCTCGTTGCCCGGGATGGGGAACATCTTGCGGGCCGGGTTCCGGTCGTGGCCGTACAGGGGGTTCTCGAAGGGGGAGTCCTGGGGCTCGAAGTGACTGGGCAGCGGGCCGTCCACCACCCCGGCCGGGGCGTACAGCCAGCCTCGCCCGTCGGCCTGCATGATGAACGGGTCGGAGCCCGACAGGCCGTCAATTCCACCGGCCCCCTCGGGGGGCTGGTAGTCAGGCTTCTTGGTCGGCGGGAAGTCCGCCACATCGTGGCCGGTCCACTTCCCGGCGTCCTCGTCCCACCACACCAGCGCCTTGCGGTCGCTCCAGGGCTGACCGGAGGGGTCGGCGGACGCCCGGTTGTAGAGGATCCGGCGGTTGGCCGGCCACACCCAACCCCACTCGTGGGCCATCCAGTCCTGCTCCAGGTACGGCTTGCGCCGGGCCGCCTGGTTGACCCCCTCGGCGTACACCCCGGCGTAGATCCAGCACCCGCACGCCGTGGACCCGTCGGCCTCCAACGCCTCGTAGGTCGATATCAGCCGGCCGTCGGCGTCCCAGCCGTTGATCTCCGCCAGCACCGCTTCGGCGACGGGGTCCTCGAACGGTCCGGCGGTCGGGTAGTCCCAGGTCAGGTCGAGGAGGGGCCGGTCCATCTGCTCGGTGGAGCCGGCCAGCTTCTCCCGGATGATGCGGCCCAGGTGGTAGATGAACCACAGGTCGCTGCGGCAGTCCCCCTGCGGCTCCACCGCCTGGTGGTGCCACTGGAGCATCCGCTCGGTGTTGGTGAAGCTACCGGCCTTCTCGATGTGGGCAGCGGCCGGGATGAAGAACACCTCGGTGCCGATCTCCTCGGTCTTCAGCTCGCCGGTGTCGATCTCCTGGCCGTCCTTCCACCAGGTGGCGCTCTCGATCAGCTGGAAGCCCACGACCACC
>JAKAXN010000043.1 GCA_021816565.1 Actinomycetes bacterium | reverse complement strand
GGAGCTGGCGCTGATGCAGGCGGCCGAGTTCGACGGGCCCATCGTCGTGCACGCCCTCACCCGCAAGGGGCGCGGCTACGCCCCCGCGGAGGACGACGACGAGCGCTGCCTGCACGACGCCCCGGTGTTCGACCCGGCCGTGGGCCCCGGGGACGACCCCCACGCCCTCAAGGGCTACACCCAGGCGTTCAACGAGGCCATGCTGTCGGCCGGCGAGCGGTGGCCCAGCCTGGTGGCCATCACCGCGGCCATGCCCGGACCCACCGGGTTGCTGCCGTTCGCGGCCCGCTGGCCCGACCGGTACTTCGACGTCGGCATCGCCGAGCAGACCGCGGTCACCTCGGCCGCCGGGATGGCCATGGGGGGCCTCCGGCCGGTCGTGGCGGTGTACGCCACGTTCTTCTCCAGGGCCTTCGACCAGGCCAACATGGACGTGGGGCTGCACGGCCAGCCCGTCGTGTTCGCCCTGGACCGGGCCGGTATCACCGGGCCGGACGGCCCCAGCCACCACGGGGTGCTCGACATGGCGCTGTGCCTGCGCATCCCCGGCATGACCATCTTCGCCCCCTCCTCGGCCCAGGAGCTGCCGGTGATGCTCGACACGGCCCTGGAGCTGAGCGGCCCGTCCTCCATCCGCTACCCCCGGGGAGCGGCCCGCCAGGTCGGTCCCGACCAGGTGGGTTCGGGCCTCAACGCCCGCCTGGTGCGCCGGGGCGACCGGCCCACCGTGTGCATCCTGGCGGTGGGCAAGATGCTGGCCGCGGCCGAGGAGGCGGTGGGGATCCTGGCCGCCGAGGGCACCGACGTGACCCTCTGGGACGTGCGGGTGGTGAGGCCGCTCGACCCCCGCATGGTGGTCGACGCCGGCCGGCACGAGCTGGTCGTGACGGTGGAGGACGGGGTTCGCTCCGGGGGCGCCGGGTCTTTCATCGCCGACGCGGTGGCCGACCTGCACGAGACCCGCACCGCCCCCCCGGTGCTGACGCTGGGCGTCCCCACCGCCTTCATACCCCACGGGTCCCAGGACCAGATCCTGTCGCAGCTGGGCCTGGACGGCCCGGGCATCGCGGCGGCCGTCTCCAAGGCCCTGCCCCGCCGGTCCGACGGCCTCGAGGCCACCGGCGCCCTCGAGCAGGCCTGAAGGTGACCGGCACCGGAGCCCATCTCTCCGCCCTGGCCGCCGACAGCGAGGCGCTGATCGACCTGGCCGCCGGGCATCTCGACGCCGCCGTCGAGGCCTGCCCCGGATGGACCGTGGCCGGGCTGGTCGGCCACCTGGGGGGCGTCTACAGCTGGGCCGCCCTGGTGGCGGCAGCAGCCGGGGAGCGACCCACCATGACCCGCGAGCAGCCGCCGGACGGGCAGGCGGAGCTGGACGGCTGGTTCCGGGAGCAGCGGGCCGCGATGCTCGACGCCCTGTCGTCGCGCCAGCCCGACGCCCCGGCGTGGATCTTCACCTCCGCCGCCCGGGGCGACATCGGCTGGTGGCGCCGCCGGATGGCCATGGAGACGGCCGTGCATCTCTTCGACGTGGAGCAGGCCGCGGGGCAGCCGGGGACCATGGAGCCGGAGCTGGCGGCCGACGGGGTGGACGAGCTCCTGGGCCAGATCCTCCCCGGCTACCTGGCCCGCCACCCGGTCCCGGAGCTGAGCGGAACCCTCCACCTGCACGCCACCGACACCGCCGGGGAGTGGTCGCTGGACTTCGGCGCCGCCGACCTGGCCGTGCGCCGGGACCACACCAAGGCCGACACCGCCCTGCGGGGGCCGGCGGCCGGGCTGTTCCTGTGGCTGTGGAACCGCACCGGGCCCGACCGGGCCGGGGTGGAGGTCTTCGGCGACGGCTCCATCGTCGAGGCCTGGGCCGCGGTCCGGCTCTAGCCGCCAGGCGGTGCCGGCAGCGGCTCGAGCAGCTGCGGTCCGTCGTTGGCCACCCGGTTGACCAGGGTGCTCACCGGGAAGGCCTCGAGCACACCGGCGGCGGCCGGGACCATCAGGGCCTCCACCACCGCCGGATCGGTGGCCGGGTCCAGCCACGCGGCCCAGTCCCCCGGCTCGAGGATCACCGGCATCCGGTCGTGGATGGGGGCCACCGTCTCGTTGGCCGAGGTGGTGATGATGGCGCAGGTGCGAAGGGCCTCGGCGGCCGGGTCGCCCCCCTGCCGCCACACCTCCCAGATCCCGGCCAGGGCCATCGGCCGGCCGTCCCGGCGGCGCAGGGCCCAGGGCAGCTTCCCGGCCGGCCGGCCGTCGAGGGTTCGCCTCTGCCACTCGTAGAAGGCGTCAGCCGGGATGAGGCACCGGCGCCGGGCGATGGCCGCCCGGTAGGCCGGCTTGTCGGTGACGCCCTCGGCCCGGGCGTTGATCATCCGGCTCCCGACAGCCGGGTCCCGGGCCCAGGAAGGGACCAGCCCCCAGCGGAAGGTCCCGAGCACCCGGCGGGGACCTTTCACCTCCTGGCCGGGATCATCGCCGCCGCCGGGCCTCCGGGAGAGGGCCACCGCGTACACCGCCACGGAGGGGGCCACGTTGTAGCGGGCCGGCATCTCCGCGGCCCGGACCTCGTCCACCTCGAACACCTCGGCCAGGTCAGCCACCGTCGAGGTGGAGGTGTATCGGCCGCACACGGCCGGTCACGGTACCCGCCGGGTGAGAATGAGCACATCGGCAGGAACGCTCTCAGTAGACTGCCGCCGCCGTCCACCCGTTATGGCCTTCGTCTACTCCTCCCCCCAGTACGCCCGTTGGGCCCCCCGGATCCGCCGGTCCGTCTCAGCCCTGGCCCCGGCGGCCCTGGCCTTCGCCCTGGCCAGCCTGGCCCTGCTGCTCGGCTGGCGCGGCGTGGATCAGGCCGCCCAGACCTACCGGGTGGTGCAGTTCCAGCTCCACGGCCTGATGCTCTGGGACAGCGGCTGGTATGCCGGCAACTTCCCTCTCGGCTACAGCGTCCTGTTCCCGCCGGTGGCCGGCATCTTCGGCCTGCAGGTCGTGGCCGTGGCCTCGGCGGTGGTCGCCACCTGGTCGTTCGACCGGGTGATCCGCTCCTACCTCGGCGCCCGTCCCCTCGGCACGTGGTACTTCGCGGTCTCCACGCTGCTGCCGGTGACCATCGGCCAGTGGCCGTTCCTGGCCGGCGAGGCGGCCGGGCTGGCCGCCCTGGTCTTCCTGCAGAAGGGCCGCCGGGCCCTGGCGGTCACGCTCGGGCTGGTGTCGGCCCTGTTCTCCCCGCTGGCCGCGGCCTTCCTGGCCATGGCCTGCCTGGCGTGGGCCGCGTACAACCTGAAGCGGCGGCGCTGGATCATCGCCACCGCGGTGGTCAACCTGGCGGTCATCGGGGCCATCGGCCTGCTGTTCCCCGGCACCGGGCCCTTCCCGTTCCCCTGGACCGGGCTGGTGCCGACCGAGCTCCTGTGCCTCACCGCCTTGACCCCCCTCGTGCAGACCACCCCGGCGGTGCGGTTGGGGGCGCTGTTCTACGCCGCGGCGTCGATGTTCTCGTTCGTGGTGCCGAACCCGCTGGGCGGCAACGCCCCCCGGCTGGCGGCGTCCATCGGGGTCCCGCTGCTGGCCTGCTTCCTGACCGCGCCGGGCCCGGCCCTGGCCCGGCTCAGCCAGTCGGAGGTGCTGCGCCGGCTGTCGCGGGGCCGCAACCTGTTCCTGCCCGGCCGGTGGCGGTA
Organism: Actinomycetes bacterium; assembly: GCA_021816565.1. The sequence continues at coordinate 16,425 of JAKAXN010000043.1, read as the reverse complement.
CCTGGCGGTGGTGCTGGTGGTGCCGTTCGCGGCGTGGCAGTGGGCTCCCTGGAACGGGATCATCACGTCCCCGGCCCGGGCATCGTTCACCCAGGCGTCGTTCTACACCCCCCTCGTCACCGAACTGGCCAAGGTGGCGCCCGAGCCGGTGCGGGTGGAGGTGACCCCCACCCTGGACCACTGGGAGTCGGCCTACGTGGCCCCGCACGTGGCCCTGGCCCGGGGCTGGGAGCGGCAGTTGGACATCGCCGACAATCCCCTCTTCTACACCCCCGGCGCCCTCACCCCGGCCGCCTACCAGGCCTGGCTGGACGCCGAGGGGGTCTCCTACGTGGCCCTCCCGGCCGCCCCGCTGGACTACGCGGCCCGGGCCGAGGGAGCCCTGCTCACCTCCGGCCGGCTGACCGACCTGCGGCTGGTGTGGAGCACCCGGGACTGGAAGCTGTGGCGGGTCACCACCAGCCCCGGCCTGCTGAGCGGGCCGGGCACGCTCACCGCCCTGGAGCCGGACCACCTGTTCATCACCGCCCGCACCCCGGGCCGGATGACCGTCCGGGTCCGCTACACCCACTTCTGGGCGGTGACCGCCGGGGCGGCCTGCGTGGCCCCGGCCGCGGTGCCCACCGGCGCCGGCCAGGCCAGCGCCTCCCCCTACCAGTGGACCACCGTCACCGCCCTGGCGGCGGGGACCATCGAGCTGTCGGCGTCGGTGCTGCACCCGCCCGCCCCGGCCGCCTGCCCGCAGTCCTAGCCGGCCCGGGGTAGCGGCCCGGCCGTCACACCAGCGTCAGCGGTCCAGGAACTCCGCCGAGCCCAGGTCGATGGCCTGGCGTCCGTGGCGGTTGGCCATGGCCATGAACATGTCGTCGCTGCGGGCGGTGCGGGCCACCAGCATGGACGCCGCGACGGCCATGATCAGGCCGTCGAAGGCGAAGCGGCGGTAGTCCTCCCAGCACCGGTCGGCGGGCAGGTCCACCCCGGCCCCGGCCAGCGCCAGCCGGTAGGCCTCCACCAGAGCGGCCTCGTGCTGCCGGCGGGCCTCGGGCAGGAGGGCCGAGCCGATGAAGTAGGCGACGTCGCACAGCGGGGCGCCGATGCGCACCGTCTGCCAGTCCAGTACCGCCACCCGGGGCCCGCCGAAGAGCAGGTTGTCCAGGCGGAAGTCGCCGTGGAGCACCGACCACGGACCGGGACGGGCCGCCAGGTACCGCTCGAGGGAGCCCATCAGCCGTTCGCTGACCTCCAGCACCCCCGGCTCGAGCCGGTCCCGGTAGCGGTCCACGAAACCGCCGAAGAGCGCGCCGACGCCCTCGGCGGTCTGCCTGGCGGCGTCGGGCGACGGCCGGTCCAGCCATTCCAGATCGAGCAGGGTCGGGTCACCCCACCTGGGGGCGTGCAGGGCGGCCAGCTCGGCCACCGCGGCGGCCGCCTCCCCGGCCCGGCAGCCGGCTATCTGGTCCCCCGCCTCGGCCGGGGCCAGATCCTCGAGCAGCACCACGTAGGCCTCGGCGGCGGGGTCGAAGCGGGCCAGGTAGCAGCGCGGGCGGTTGACCCACACCGTGTGGGCCAGCTCGTTGTAGAAGGCCACCTCCAACTCGTAGGTGCGGGTGGAGAAGCCCGCCGAGCGGCTCACCGGGTCCGAGGAGGGCACCTTGGCCACCAGCGAGGCCGGGGCCGGGGTGGGCCGGTCCCAGACGGGGATGAGCCGCAGCGAGTCGGCCACGTTGCCGAGGCCGATCGGCGTCGCCGACAGCTGCGTCACCCGGGCCCCGTCGGAGACCGGGGCGAGAGCCTCGGTCAGCCACTCGGGGCTGAGCCCGGTGGCCCCAGCCGGCGCGTTCAGAACGGACATCACCCTCCCCCCGGAGCCGTCCATCGGCCCCGACCGGGCGGCGCCCCGCCGGGGGAACGGCGAGGCGATCCTAGCCCGGCGCCCGGGCCCGGGCGGGGGCGGGGCCGGGCCAAGATGGGGCATGCGCCGCCGCCGGGTCCCCGCCGCCACCGCCGCCGGCGTGGTGGTGCTGGCCGCGATGGTGGCCGGGTGCGGCGCGGGCCGGGCCGCCGGGCCGGCCCGGAGCGCGTCCCCCTCCCCCACCTCCGCCGCCACCCGACCCGCTGCGGGCGGGGCCACTGCGGGCGGGGCGGCCGGGGGTGACCCGGCCGGGGTACCGAGCCCGGCGTGGACCACCTACCAGGATTCGGCCGCCCGGCTCGGCCAGGCCGGGCCCACCCCGGCCCTGGCCCCCCTGACGCGGGCCTGGTCCGACGCCCTCGACGGCCAGGCGGTGTACGGCCAGCCGCTGGTGTTCGACGGCCGGGTGATCGTGGCCACCGAGGGCGACAACGTCTACGCCCTGGACCTCGCCACCGGCCGCGTCGCCTGGCAGGTCAGCATCGGGGTCCCCCTCCGCCACGTGGCGGCCGCCGCGGGCTGCGGCGACGTGGACCCGCTGGGGGTCACCAGCACCCCGGTCATAGACCCGGCCACCGGGACGGTTTACGTGCTCGGCGAGGTCAGCACGGCCGGCCGGCCCCCGGTGCACCACCAGCTGGTCGGCATCTCCGTCGCCAGCGGCCGGGTCACCCTGAGCGTCGACGCCGACCCGGCCCTGCCGGCCGGCCAGAGCCCGCTGCACCTGCTCCAACGGGCGGCGCTGGCCCTGGCCGGGGACCGGGTCTACGTCGGCTACGGAGGGCAGTACGGCGACTGCGGCAGCTACTCCGGCTGGGTGGTGGGGGTCCCGACCGCGGGCCCCGCCAAACGGTCCTTCGACGTGACCCCCGCGGCCAGCGGCGGGGCGGTGTGGGACGGCGGGTCCGGGCCGGCGGTGGGACCGTCGGGGGCTCTGTACGTGACGACCGGCAACCCCGACTCCCCGGGGCCGGCCCCGTGGGCGGAGGCGGTGCTGAAGCTGAGCCCCGGGCCGGCCGGGCCGCCGGTGGCGGCGTTCCAGGACCGGGCCGCGACCGGGGACATGGACCTGTCCACCGGAGGTCCGGTCCTCCTGCCGGGCGGCAGGGTGTTCGCGGTGGGCAAGACCGACATCGGGTACCTGCTGCGCCGGTCGGACCTGGCCCCGGTGGCGGAGATCCGGGGCATCTGCGGCAGCGATCCCGACGGCGGGGCGGCCTACGACCCGGCCACCGACAGCGTGTACGTGCCGTGCCGGGCCGGGGGGATACAGCAGGTCGACCTGGCCGGGCGGCGCCGCGGGTGGCGGGCCGGACGGGCCAACTCCACACCGGTCCTGGCCGGCGGGGCGCTGTGGGCCCTGCGCTACCCCGACGGCGTCGTCGAGGAGCTGGACCCGGTCACCGGACGGGTCCTGCAGTCGGTCCCGGTGGGGCGGGGCGTGGCCCACTTCGCCTCGCTGTCGATCGCCGGGGGCCTGGTCCTCGTGCCCACCAGCTCCGGGATCGAGGCATTCCGGGGCCCGGGGCGGACTGCGACTCCGTAGGAGCGGCCAGGCGGTACTGTCCAGCTCACCACGACCGAGGGGAGGGCCGATGACGGGAGCGTCGTACGCGCACGGCGGATCGGAGACGAGCCTGCTGGGCGAGACCATCGGGGCCAACCTGGCCCGCACCGCGGCCCGGCTCCCCGAGCACGAGGCCCTGGTCGACTGCCCGTCGGGGAGGCGCTGGAGCTACGCCGAGCTGCTGCAGTGGTCGCGCTCGGTGGCCCGGGGGCTGCTGGCCATGGGGGTGGAGAAAGGGGACCGGGTCGGTATCTGGTCGCCCAACTGCCCCGAATGGGTGGCCCTACAGTACGGGACGGCCCTGATCGGGGCCATCCTGGTCAACGTCAACCCGGCCTACCGCACCTCGGAGCTGGACTACGTCCTGCGCCAGGCGGGGGTACGGGTGCTGGTCAGCGCCACCGCCCACCGGAGCAGTGAATACCGGGCCATGGTGGAGGAGGTCCGGCCCGGGGTGGCCGGCCTCCAGCACGTCGTGTTCATAGGCGACGCCAGCTGGGACGCCATGGAGTCGGCCGGGTCGGCGGTGAGCGACGCGGACCTGGCCGCCGCCGAAGCCGCCCTGGCCTTCGACGAGCCCATCAACATCCAGTACACCTCCGGCACCACCGGCTTCCCCAAGGGCGCGACCCTGTCGCACCACAACATCTTGAACAACGGCTTCTTCGTGGCCGAGCTGCTCGGCTACGGCCCGGCCGACCGGGTGTGCCTACCGGTGCCCTTCTACCACTGCTTCGGGATGGTGATGGGCAACCTCGGCTGCACCACCCACGGCTCGACCATCGTCATCCCGGCCCCGCTGTTCGACCCGGCGGCCACCCTGCGAGCCGTGCAGGAGGAGCGATGCACGTCCCTCTACGGCGTGCCGACCATGTTCATCGCCGAGCTCGGCGTCGGGGACTTCGCTTCCTATGACCTGACATCGCTGAGGACCGGCCTGATGGCCGGATCCCCGTGCCCGGTGGAGGTCATGAAGCGGGTCCAGACGGAGATGCACATGGGGGAGGTGGGCATCGCCTACGGCATGACCGAGACCTCGCCGGTGTCCACCCAGACCAGGGCCGACGACAGCCTGGAACAGCGCACCGCCACAGTCGGGCGGGTCATGCCCCACCTGGAGGTCAAGATCGTCGACCCGGCCACCGGCCTCGTGGCGCCTATCGGCACGCCGGGCGAGATCTGCACCAGGGGGTACTCGGTGATGCTCGGTTACTGGAACGAGCCGGACAAGACCACCGAGGTCATAGACGCGGCCCGCTGGATGCACACCGGCGACCTGGCCGTCATGCGCGACGACGGCTACGTGAACATCGTCGGGCGGATCAAGGACCTGGTGATCAGGGGCGGGGAGAACGTCTACCCCCGGGAGATCGAGGAGTTCCTCTACACCCATCCCGACATCGCCGACGTGGCGGTCATCGGGGTCCCCGACGAGAAGTACGGGGAGGAGATCATGGCCTGGATCAGGCTGAAGCCCGGGGCGGCCCCCCTCGACGTGGAAGCCGTCCGCGAGTTCTGCCGGGGCCGCATCGCCCACCAGAAGATCCCCCGCTACATCAAGCTGGTGGAGGATTTCCCCATGACGGTCACCGGCAAGGTCCGCAAGGTGCAGATGCGCGAGGAGAGCGTCCGGGAGCTCGGCCTCGGTCAGGTGGCGGGGATCCGCACCGCCTGACCGCTGGGTGCGCCGGCCCCGCCCGGGCCGCCGAGGGCGGACGTGGCCCCCGGCCCGGCGACGGTCCCGGTCCCGCCGGTCCCGCCCGCACCTCCCGCTACCGGTGGTGGGGCGGATCCGGCAGCCGGCAGGCGCAGCACGAAGCGGGCCCCTGGATGGTTCGGGGCCACCTTGATGCTGCCCCCGTAGAAGCGGCTCAGGTCAGCGACGATGGCCAGGCCGAGGCCGAAGCCGCCGTCGCCCCGGTGGCGGGCCTCGTCCAGGCGGACGAACCGCTCGAAGATGCGGTGCCGGTCGGCTTCGGGGACGCCCGGGCCGTCGTCGGCGACCTCCAGGACCACCCCGGTGGCATCGGCACCCACCGTGACAGCCACCCGGGAGGCGGCGAAGCGCCGGGCGTTGTCCAGCAGGTTGTACACCATGCGCTCCAGGTAGACCACCGGGACCGCCACCGGCGCCGGAGCCGAGTCCACCGTCACCAGCGGTGACGTCCCGCCGACGGACGCCACCGCCTGGCGGGCCACCTCCGCCAGGTCCACCGGGTCGGCCACCGCCGGCAGGCTGCCCTCGTCGGAACGGGCCAGGAGCAGCAGGCCCGAAACCAGCTGCTCCATGCGTTCGTTCTGGTTGAGCACCTCCGACGCCACCTGGGGCCAGTCCGCGGCTCGCGGATGGTGGAGGGCCACCTCCAGCTCGGTGCGGATGTTGGCGATGGGCGAGCGCAGCTCATGGGAGGCGTCGGACACGAAGCGGCGCTCCCGGTCGGAGGAGGCCTGGATGCGGTCCAGCATCGAGTTGAGGGTGCGGGCCAGGCGGCCGACCTCGTCGTCGTTGGCCGGCTCGGCCACCCGGTGGCCGCTGCGGACGGTAGCCACCTCGGCGACCTCCCGGCGCATCATCTCGATGGGCCGGAGGGCCCGGCCCACGATCAGCCAGCTGATGCCGGCCACGATGACGATCAGCATCGGGGTGCCGATCTCGAGCAGCCGGCGGACGTAGGCCACGCTGTGGTCGTACTGCTGGAGGGACATGACCACCACGACCACCCCCTTGACCCCGTTGTTGCTCACCGGCACCGCCACCGCCCGCACATCCCGGGCCAGGGAGCCGAGCACGCCCGGGGCGGCCACGATCGGCGGGTCGCCGGGGTCCCACAGCGGCGGCAGCCGGTGCAGCGGGCGGCTGGCGCCGATGACCTTCCCGCTGCGCAGCACCTGCACCAGGCCGGACTCGATGCTCGGGTCGGTGGGCAGCACGAGCGGGGTGGCCAGCTCCGGGTTGAGGGCCAGGACCTCCCGGGCCTGCTCGTCGGCGGTGGCCTGCAGGACCCGCCCCCGGTAGTGGCGCATCCCGGCGTCCACCAGGGCGAAGGAGACGACCAGGGCGCAGGCCACCGCCACCAGGGCGGTGGCGGTGACCCGCACCCGCACGCTGCCCAGGATGCGCCGGGCCAGCCGGTTCACGGGACCGCCTCCACCGCCGCCAGGCGGTAGCCGAGGGAGCGGACCGTCTCGATGTGCGAGGGCCGCCCGGGCTGGTCCAGCTTGCGCCGGAGGTACCCGATGTACACCTCGACCACGTTGGGGTCGCGCTCGCTGCCCGGGTCCCAGACGTGCTCGAGCAGCTCGGCCTTGGAGACCGCCTGGCCCGGCCGGTGGAGCAGGTAGGACAGCAGGGCATGCTCCCGGCGGGTGAGTACCACCTCGTCGGCACCCCGCCAGCACCGGTGCTCCCGGGTGTCGAGGCGAACATCGCCGTGCGACAGCACCGCCCCGCCGGGCGAACCGCCCCGGCGTATCAGGGCCCGGAGTCGGGCCAGCAGGACCGGGTAGGAGAACGGCTTGGAGAGGAAGTCGTCAGCGCCGGTGTCGAGCGCCTCGGTCTGGTCGAACTCCCCCTGCTTGGCGGTCAGCATCAGCACCGGCACCCGGGCCCCGCTGTCGCGCAGGCGGCGGGTGACGGCGTAGCCGTTGAGCTTCGGGAGCATCAGGTCCAACACGATGGCGTCGAACGGCTCGGCCATGGCCCGGGCCAGCCCCTCCTCCCCATCGGTGGCCACGTCGACCGTATAGCCCTCGGCCTGCAGGCCCCGGGCCAGCGACCGGGCCATCGGCAGTTCGTCCTCGACTATCAGAATCCGCACCGATCACCAGTCTGCCCGTACAGTTCAGGCGATGGGCGACGACCGCACCTCCGAGGTGACCGCCATCGCGCAGAGTGCCCTGGTCCCGGTGCTCGGCCCGGACGTCGCGGTGTCCCGGCTGCACGCCCTGACCAGCGGGGCGTCGCGCCAGTCGTGGGTGCTCGAGGCGGCCGCCCCCGGCGTCGCCAGCCGCCGGTTCGTCCTGCAGAAGGAGATGATCCGCCCGGACCCGACGGCGCCCCCGGAGGAGCGGCCGCTGGCCATGACCGCCCAGGCGGCCGTGATCGCCGCCGCCGCAGCAGCCGGGGTGCCGGTGGCCCCCGTGGCGGCCGCCGGGGAGGCCGACGGTCTCGGCTACCTGATCTCCGAGTACGTGGAGGGGGAGGCCCTGCCCCCCACCGTGCTGCGCGACCCGGAGCTCGAGAAGGCCCGTAGCGAGCTGATGGAGGGCTGCGCCGCGGCCCTGGCCGGCGTCCACCGGGTCGACCCCGGGGGGCTGGGGCTCGTCGAGCAGGACAAGCTGGCCCTCTACCGCCGCCGCCTGGACCAGATGGGCGAACCCCGCCCGGTACTGGAGCTTGGCTACCGGTGGCTGGCCGCCCACCGGCCGCCGCCCCGCCCGGCGGTGGTGGTGCACGGGGACTTCCGCCTCGGCAACCTGATGGTCGACCGCCGGGGCCTGCGGGCCGTGCTGGACTGGGAGCTGGCCCACCTCGGGGACCCCCACGAGGACGTGGCCTGGGCGACCATCCGGGCCTGGCGCTTCGACCGCCACCGGCCGCCGGGGGTGTTCCCCGAACCCGACGGGTGGGCCGCGGCCTACGACCGGGCCACCGGCGGGAGGGTGCTCGACCCCGACGTCCTGCGGTGGTGGCAGATCGCCGGAACGTGGTTCTGGGCGGTGATCAGCGCCATGCAGGCCCGGCGCCACCTCGACGGGATGGTCCGGTCGCTGGAGCACGCCGTCATCGGCCGGCGGGTGTGCGAGAGCGAGTGGGACCTGCTGGAGCAGCTGCCGTGACCGGCGGGGACCTCCACGGGCGGCCGACCGCGGCGGAGCTGCTCGACGCCGTCATCGGCTACCTGCGCGACGATCTCATGCCCCGGGCCGAGGGCCCGGACCGCCACCAGGCCCGCATCGCGGTGCACGCTCTGGAGATGGTGGCCCGGGAGATGGATCTGGGTCCCGGACAGGCCCGCCGCCACGAGGAGCGGCTGGCCGCGCTGGGCTTCGACTCGGACGCCGAACTGGCCCGGGCCATCCGATCGGGGGAGCTGTCCGACAGCCCGGAGCTGCGCCGGGCGCTGGCCGACGACACCGCCGACCGGCTGCGGGTGGCCAACCCCCGGTGGCTCCCTCCGGCGCCGGACGGATCCCCTTAAGCTCCTCGCATGGGGGAACTCCAACCAGATACCGACCCGGCCGACGCCGGGATGGACGCGGGCCGCCTGGCCCGCATCGACCGCCACTTCGCCTCCTACGTGGACGACGGCCGCCTTCCGGGGTGGCTGGTGCTGGTGGCCCGCGGCGGGCGCATCGCCCACCTGTCCACCTACGGCACGAGGGACCGCGAGCGGGGCCGCCCGGTGGAGCCGGGCACCATCTGGCGGCTGGCCTCCATGACCAAGCCGGTGACCTCCGTGGCCGCGATGATGCTCTACGAGGAGGGGGCCTTCGAGCTGAAGGATCCCATCTCCCGCTGGATCCCGGCGTTCGAGCACATGAGGGTGTACCGCTCGGGCAGCTCGGCCAAGCCCGACACCCGGCCGGCCACCGAGCCCATCCGGGTCTGGCACCTGCTGACCCACACCGCCGGGCTCACCTACGGCTTCCACCACAGCCACCCCGTCGACGCCATGTACCGCTCCGCCGGCTTCGAATGGGGCACCCCGCCCGACGCCGACCTGGAGGCGTGCTGCGACATGTGGGCGTCCCTGCCGCTGCTGTTCGAACCGGGGGCCGAATTCAACTACTCGGTGGCCACCGACGTGCTGGGCCGCCTGGTCGAGGTGGTATCGGGCCGGTCGCTCGACGAGTTCTTCAGGGAGCGGATCCTCGAACCGCTCGCCATGACCGACACCGGCTTCTGGGCGGAGCCCGACCGGGCCGACCGCCTGGCCGCTCCCTACATGGCCAACCCGGCCGGCATCTCGGCGCCGGCGCTGCTGATAAACGGTGACGCGGCCCTGGCCCGCCCTCCGGCCTGGTCGGGCGGGGGCGGCCTGGTCGGACCGGCCGGAGACTACTTCCGCTTCGCCGAGATGCTCCGCCGGGGCGGGGAGCTCGACGGGGTGCGGCTCCTGTCGCCGCGCACGGTGGCCTACATGACCCGCAACCAGCTGCCGGGCGGCGCCGACCTGGAGGCCTTCGGCCGGCCCCTCTTCGCCGAGACCACCTTCGACGGGGTGGGCTTCGGGCTGGGCTTCTCGGTGGTGACCGACCCGGCCGCCGGCAAGGTGCTGACCAGCCGTGGGGAATACGGCTGGGGCGGGGCGTTCTCCACCGCGTTCTGGGTGGCTCCCGAGGAGGACCTGACGGTGCTGTTCTTCACCCAGCTGCTGCCCTCGAGCGCCCATCCCATCCGCAGCCAGCTGAAGCAGCTCGTGTACCAGTCACTGGTCGACTGAGCGGTCGGGCCGGCCAGCCGGCGGGTGGGGCGCAGCGCCCTCAGGCGGCCAGCGCCGGCGAGGCCGCGACCTCCCCGTCGACGGCCCCGGCGATCACCGCCGGGCGGGGGGTGGTGATCGACGCGAACAGGCCCCGGGCCCGGGCCCGGCACACCAGCACCGAGGTGACGGCCCCCGAGCCGCTCCACAGCCAGCCGGTGACGGTGTGGGCCCCCAGGAAGACCGGCAGCGGGACGGTGACGAGCAGCAGCAGCGTGGTCAGCCCGCTCCCCACATAGGTGACGGTCCAGACCAGCGACAGGGTCCGCACCAGCGACCGCCGCTCGGCGATGCCGTCCGCGGCGAGGGGCACCAGATCGCGCGCCAGGCGGACCACCAGTGGCTCGGCGCTGAACATGGTGGCCAGGAACATGAGCCCGAATCCGGCTGTCTCGACCACCGGGATGGCGAAATACACGACGGCGTGACCGGTGGCCAGGGTGGTGGCCAGCCGGAGGGTGGCCATGAACACCGTTATGAGCAGCATGCCCGACACCCGGCGGCGGCGGCAGTGCTGGCAGACCGCCAGCCCGTAGGCGTAGGCGACCGACGCCCCGACCGCCCACATCACCGACCCCACCGACAGGACGGCGTAGAACAGCCCGAGCGGTATGAGGGTGGCCACCAGCAGCGCCGGCAACGCCCCCCGCCCCATCGTCACGGCGGCACGCCACATATCTGATGTGTCGGATACCCCGACTCCCGGCTTGATACACCGGGACCGGGCGCCACTCGCACGTAGCGAACGCGAACTAGCCTTTTCGGGTGCCCCCGACCCCGAGGCGGTGGACCGCCGCATGACGGTCCCGGAGGTAGCGCTCCGTCCTGCCCCCACCCGCAGCTCCGACCCGCGGCCGGTGTGGCTGAGGCGGGACCGGGTGACGGTGGCCGCCCTGGTCATCCTGGCGTTCGCCCTGCGGGTGCCGAACCTGGGCCGGGCGTACTGGGTGGACGAGGGCATCACCATCGGGATATCGGGTCACCCGGTGGCGCAGATCCCCGGCCTGCTGCGCCACGACGGCTCGCCCCCGCTGTTCTACGTGATCCTGCACTTCTGGATGCGCCTGTTCGGCAGCTCCGAGCCGGCGACCCACATGCTGCCGCTGCTGGTGTCGCTGATCGCCATCCCGGTCGCGTACTGGGCCGGGTGCCAGCTCTTCCACCGTTCAGCCGGGATAGCCGCCGCCGCCCTGGTCGCCACCAACCCGTTCCTCAACTGGTACTCCACCGAGAGCCGGATGTACACGCTGGTGGTGCTCCTGGCCCTGGTGGGGGTCACGCTGGCCTGGCGGGCGGTGCGCGACCGGAGGCCGGCCGACGCCGTCGGGGCGGTGATCACCTACGCGGCCCTGCTCTACACCCACGACTGGTCCATCTACCTGGTCGGAGCGACCGGCCTGGTCCTGCTGTGGACGACCTGGTCGCGCGGTGACCGGCGGGCCACCGGGTGGGTGATCGCCGGCGGGGCCGCCACCGTGGCCCTGTGGCTGCCGTGGCTGCCCACCTTCATCTTCCAGGCCCGCAACACCGCGGCACCGTGGGCCGTGCGACCCGGCATCGGCGACTTCTTCGCCGACCCGTCCACGGCGCTGGCCGGGACCATCGGGTTCCTGATCGTCCCGTTGCTGGCCGCCGGGGTGTGGCTGGGCCGGCGCCATCTCGAACCGGCCGACCGCTTCACCGCCGGTGCCGTGGGGAGCATCGCCCTGGTGGCGACCATCGCCGGGTTCCTCGGAGCCGAGATAGAGCCGTCGTGGACGGTCCGCTACCTGGCCATCATCGTCGGCCCCTACCTGCTGGCTGCCGGCGGCGCCCTCTCGGTCAGCCGGACCGGCCGCCGGGTGCTGTGGGCGGCCATCGTGGCGCTGGCCTCCTGGGCCCTGATCGGCTCGGTGCTGCCCAACCCGAACGCCCGCTACGCCAAGAGCAACGTGGCGGCGGTGGCGGCGGTCGTATCCCCCCGGCTGCACCCCGGGGACCTGGTGCTCATCACCCAGACCGAGCAGCTCTCGGTGGCCTACCACTACCTGCCCAAGGGCCTGCACTACATGACCCCCACCGGCCCGGTGTCGGACCCGTCCTGGGTCAACTGGCGCGACATCGTGCAGCGCCTCGACCACGCCGACCCGTGCCGGGTGCTGGCCCCGACCATCGACTCGCTCCCCGTGGGCGACTCCATCCTCGAGATCAACCCGGTCCGCAAGCTGGGCGCCACCGGCTCGGCCTGGTCCCGGGCGGTCAGCAGCCGGGTGCTGGCCGACGACCGGCTGCTCAGGCGGGACCCCGGCCTCACACCTATCGGGCTGTACACCCCGGGCCTGTCCCCCAAGCCGTTCAGCCCGGTGGACGGGGTGCTGTACCTGAAGACCTCGGCCGCCCGGGCCTGCGGCTAGCCGGCGGCGGTCAGGTGATCGCCGGGCTGATAGCCGCCGTGGTCGTCGCCGTGGCGGAGCTCACCGGCCGGCGGGGGGTGGACCTGTCGGCGACGGTGTACCGGGTGGCGCAGTTCCGCCACCACGGCTTCTCGCTGTGGGACTTCTCCTGGTACGGGGGGCACTGGACGCTGGGCTACAGCATCGTCTACCCGCCCCTGGCCGCCCTGATCGGGGTGGCCGGCCTGGCCGTGGTATCGGCGGCCGCCGCGGCGTGGGCTTTCGACAAGCTGGTGCGGCCCGGCCTCGGCGGGGGCGCCTGGCCGGCCAGCGCGGCCTTCGCGCTGGGCACGCTGGTATCGGCGTCCATCGGCCAGATGCCGTTCCTCACCGGGGAGGCGTTCGGGATGGGGGCGTTGTGGGCCATGGACCGCCGGCGTTGGTGGGCGGCCACGGGCCTGGCCCTGCTGTCCACGCTCAGCAGCCCGCTGAGCGGGGCGTTCGTGGGGCTGGCCGCCGCGGCGTGGGCCCTGTCGGAGCGGGCCGACCGGCGCACCAGGATCCCCCCGGCCGCCGCGGTGGTGGCGGCGGCGCTGATCCCGACCGGGCTGACCGCCCTGTTGTTCCCCGGGCAGGGGAACATGCCCTACCCCTTCACCGACTACCTGTGGGAGGTGGTGGTGGCCCTCGCCGTGGCCGCCCTGGCCTGGCGGTCGTTCCCGGTGCTGCGCACCGGCGCCCTGTTCGTCGTGGCCTCCGCCACCTTCGCCGAGGCCGTGCCGAGCGCCCTGGGCGGCAACGTGGGGCGGATCGAGGACGTGGCGGCCCTGCCGCTGGCCCTCGGGCTGGCCTGGAGCGGGCTGCGCCTGCTCCTGCCGGTTCTGGCCGTGCCCCTGGCCCTGTCGCAGTGGGCCCCGGCGTGGGGGGCTCTCACCAGCATCCCCGCCGCCCCCTCGGCCAGCCGGGCCTTCTTCGCCCCGCTGGACCGGGTGCTGGCCCGGGACCGGGCCGCGGGGCCGCCCGGCCGGGTGGAGGTGGTGCCCACCGCCTACCACTGGGAGGCGGCGTACGTGGCCCCCACCATGCCCCTGGCCCGGGGCTGGGAGCGTCAACTGGACGAGGCCGACAATCCCCTCTTCTACGGCGGCCGCCTGACGCCCCGGACCTACCGGGACTGGCTGCTCGACAACGGGGTGCGCTTCGTGGCCCTACCGGCCGCCCCGCTCGACATGGCCGGCCGGGCCGAGGCGGCCCTGGTCGCCTCCGGCCGGGTGCCCGGGCTGCGGCCGGTCTGGTCGTCCCCGCAGTGGCGCCTGTACTCCGTGGCCGGCAGCCCGGGCATCGCCTCGGGCCCGGCCCGGCTGGTGAGCACCGGCGACGGGCAGGTCGTGGTGGACGCCACCGGGGCCGGGCGGGTGCTGCTGCGCATCCGCTACAGCCCGGAGTGGTCCCTCACCTCCGGAGCGGGTTGTGTCACCCGAAGCGACGGGTCGTGGATGTCGTTGCAGGTGCCGCGGGCCGAGCAGGTGACCCTCAGGCTGTCCGTCCCCCCGGGGAGCCCGCCCCGGTGCCGCCGCGTCGGGCTGGCGGCCCGACACATCATTCCCGGTCCCGGTTCGTAGAATCGGGGGTGCCGTGCACGACCTCACCTGCTCCGAGGTGTTCGACGCCGCTCCCCAATTCGCCCTGGACATCCTCGAAGCGTCCCGGCGGGCCGAGGTGGCGGCGCATCTGATCCGCTGCTCCGGGTGCCGGGACACGGTGACCGGCATGCAGGCCTCGGCGGCCGAGCTGCTCGACCTCGACGGAGCCGACTGGAGACGGCTGCCCCCGGACCCGCTGCTGGAACCGGTGCCGGGTGTGGCGGTGCCGGTGCGGCCCGGACGGCGGCGCCTGCGCCTGGTGGTGACCATGGCTGCGGCCGCGGCGCTGATGGTGGGCAGCGCCCTCGGGCCCGAACTGGAGGCGGCGGCCAGCCGCCACCGCCCGGCCCCCACGGCCCGGGCGGACCTGCTCGACGGGGCGGTGACCGTCGGCTACGTCGACTTCTACTCCGGCCGGACCCCGGCCCTCGACGTGCAGGTGCTGCACGGTCCGGCCCGCGGCCAGGTGGTGTTCGAGGCGTTCAACCTGGACGGCACGGTGAGCCGGCTGGGCTCGATCGAGCTGTACCAGGGTCGCGGCTACTGGTCCCTGGCCCAGCCCCTGGACCTGAACGCGGTGTCCAGCCTGGCCCTGGCCGACGGCCGGGGACGGGTGCTGGCCTCGGCCTCGCTGGCCGGCACGGTCTCCTGACCGGGCCGGCTCCGGGGCGGCCGGGGGTCTCAGGGCTGGGGTCTCAGGGGCCGGTGAACAGCCCGTCGAGGGCCCGTACCAGGGCCGGGTAGACCTGCTGCTCGGCCTCCCCGTCGGTGGGGGTGTCGATGTCGCTCAGGTGTCCGAGCAGGGTCAGCGACACCCGGTCCCGCTCCACCGCCCCACCGTCGGTGCCCTCGGGCAGGGATACCGCGTCGCCCCACTCCATGACCACCTTGAACGAGCCGGCCCGGCCCTCGTGGGGCTCCAGTCGGGCGTCGGCGATCACCCGGGGGGGCACCCGGCCGATCGCCGTCCGCTCCCAGCCGGCCATCTCGGCCAGGGGCATGTTGGGCACGTTGAGGTTGACGACCATCGGAGCGAGGATCCCGTGGCCGGCGATGCCGCCGACCACCGCGGCGGCCACCTGGGCGGCAGCCTCCCAGTGCACCCCCTTCAGCATCTCGTCCCACCCCTGGCCCTCGATGCCGTACCCCTCGACGGCCTGGCTGACGGCGATGGCCGGCAGGCCCCGGCTGCGGGCCGTCAGGGCGGCACCGACCGTCCCGGAGTGGTACACCGACCGCCCCACGTTGACCCCCGGGTTGATGCCCGAGACGACCAGGTCGAAGGACCGGTCGAACACCCCGAGAGTGGCGAACATGACGCACAGGGCGGGCGGCCCGCTCACCGTCCAGGCGTCCCCGACACCGTCGATCCGGGCCCGGCGCACCTCCGGGCGGATCTCGTTGAGCACCCCGAGCGATGCCGACGCCCCGGAGTACTCGCGGTCGGGGGCCACCACGGTGACCTCACCGTGGTCGGCCATGGCGCGGGCCAGCCAGATGATGCCCTCGGAGTCGATCCCGTCGTCGTTGGTCACCAGGATTCTCACGTACCGGGTGTCTACCACGGCCCGGCACTACCGTGATCACCATGCTGCAGGC
Organism: Actinomycetes bacterium; assembly: GCA_021816565.1. The sequence continues at coordinate 847 of JAKAXN010000043.1, read as the reverse complement.
GTGGGGATTCGACCGGGTGGGTGTGGTGGCGGGCGACCTGTACTTCGTCGACCCGAACCCGGAGCCGGGGCAGGAGGGCCCCGAGCACGGCGTGCGCCTGGAGGTGAGGCTGCTCGAGCGGCCGCCGCTCACCGGCTCCGTCTACGCGGCCCAGCCCATAGTCATCGACCGTCCGGTGTGGCGGGCGGACCTGCTCGAGACGGTGGCCGGGGACCCGGGCAGCCACGACCGCACCCACCACCACCCCCGCTTCAGGGGCTGGGAGCCGGGCCGGCGCCGGTACGACGAGGCGATGACCGCCGATCCCATCGGCTGGCTGCAACGCCAGCTGGAGGACCTGCCCGGCCTGCTGGCCGGGGCCGAGCTGGACCCCTCCGTGGCCGGGCCGACCGACGCCGCCGAGCTGGCGGCCACAGCTCCTCGGATAGCCGCCGCGGTCGGCGACCTCCTGGCCCGGGTCCGCTCCGGGGAGCTCGGCCGGGAGCCCGTCGGCGACCCGAACACCCCCGAATCCGGCGGGGGCGGGGTGCGGGCCAGCTGGCTGTGACCCCCGACCCCGCCTCCGGGCGCCGCCCGGCCTAGTCCGGCTGGATGGGCTGGTCGGCGTCGGGGTGGCCGTCGCCGGTGCCCGAGACCGAAACCGGGTTGCCGTGCACGTTGACCGCCACCGACGCCTGGGCGTCCTCGGCCCGGATGACGTGCATGACGGCGTTGATCAGGGCCAGGTGGGTGAACGCCTGGGGGAAGTTGCCCAGGTGGCGCCCGGTCCGGGGGTCGAGCTCCTCGGCGTAGAGCTCCAACGGGCTGGCCAGCGAGAGAAGCCGCTCGCAGAGCCGCCGAACTTCCG
>JAKAXN010000449.1 GCA_021816565.1 Actinomycetes bacterium | reverse complement strand
CCTGGCCGAGGCCCTGGAGCGGAGGGGGCGGGCCGGGCGCATCGAAGCCACGGCCTACCCGACGTTCTACCGGACCCGCTACGACATCCCGGGCCGGCCCCGGGTGTCGATCATCATCCCCACCCGCGACGGCCTGCACCTGCTCGAGCCGTGCGTGACGAGCATCCTCGAGCGCTCCACCTACCGCGACTACGAGATCGTCATCGTCGACAACCAGAGCTCCGACGGGGCCACCCTGGAGTTCCTGGTCAACTCCCAGGTGCGGGTGGTGCGCTACCCCCACCGGTTCAACTACTCCCGCCAGATGAATCTGGCCGCCGCCTCCACCGAGGCCGACGTGCTGCTGTTTCTCAACAACGACACCGAGGTCATCACCCCGGAGTGGATAGAGGCCCTGCTCGAGCACGCCATGCGCCCCGAGGTGGGCGCGGTGGGTGGCCGGCTGTACTACAGCGACGGCCGGGTGCAGCACGAGGGGATCCTGGTCGGGGCGGCCGGCGGCTGGGCGTGGAACGTGGACCACGGCGGCTACTTCGCCCGCGGTGACCTGGTCCGCAACGCCAGCGCCGTCACCGGCGCCTGCACCATGATCCGCTCCACCGTCTACGCCCGCCTGGGCGGCAACGACGAGCGGCTGCGGGTGGCCTACAACGACGTGGACATCTGCCTGCGGGCCCGCCAGGCCGGCCTGCAGGTGGTCTACACCCCCTACGCCGAGCTGTTCCACCACGAGGGGGCCACCCGGCGGGGTTTCGAGGACGACGAGGACGGCCCCCTCTTCGGCGAGCGGTGGCAGGTGCTGCGCTCCACCGACCCCTACCACAGCCCCCTGTTCCTCAACACCCGCACCGACACGGCGTTCCTGCTGGCCCTCTGAGCCGGCCCGGCCGGCTCCGGGCGCCGGTCAGGCCCGGGGGCGGCGGAGGTGGGCCGGCCGGTAGCGGGCCCGCGACGGGGGCCGCCGGGACGTCTCGCGAAGGGCGATCCCGCCGGCCAGCACGGCCAGCCCGACGGTCGCCGCGGCCACCGCCAGGGGGGTGTAGGGCGGGGCGAAGGAGAAGCTGACGTCGTTGCGCCCGGCGTGCAGGGGGACCTGCTGGAACACCGACCGGTAGGGCGACACCGTCACGGCCCGGCTGGCGTCGGTCGCCGACCAGCCCGGCATGTACTGCTCCAGGCGCACCAGGGTGCCGGGCGACCGGCAGTCCACCACCGCCCGGTCCAGGGCCGAGGTGACCACCGTGCAGCCCCCGCCCACGGCGTGCTGGAACGGCGTGGCCCGGGGCAGCTCGACGATGTCGGCCAGCGGGTCGGAGAAGACCACGGGCAGGGCCGCGCCGCCCACCGTCAGCGGCGGCGCCCCGTGCGGTTGGATGACGTACTTCACGCCGGTGGCCTCGTAGGCGGCGAAGTGGGTGAGGAACTCCTGGCGCGGTGACGGCCCGGCCGGCCGCTGCTGGACCGACCCGGTGAAAAGTCCGGGCGGCACGTTGTCGTTGAGCCGGGTGGCGACGTAGCGGGCGTAGCTCTTCACCACCGGCACGTCGTTCTGGGTGACGGTCGCGATCCGCCAGTAGGACCCGTAGTTGGGGGCGATGGGCCCGAGGGTGAAGTACCGCTGCAGGCCCAGATGGGCCTGCAGGTACCGCACCGGCGCCATGTCCACCACCGCGGAACGCGGCGCCGAGAACTGGGGGATGACGAACATGGCCAGCGCCTCGAAGCCGAGCACGCCGCCGAGCGCCGCGGCCCGCCGCCGGGGGCTGCGCAGCAGGGAGGCCGAGGCCACCACGGCAGCGATCACCGCCACCGCGAAGGCGATCGACGCGTACTGCCAGTACCGGTGGTCCGGGGCTTTCGATACGGCCCGGTGCAGCACCGAGGACTGGTCGGCGAGGTAGCCGACCACCGCCAGGGACAGCGCCCCGGCGACCAGCGCCCGGCGCCGGTACCGGTGGCGGGCCAGGTCGTCGACGGCCAGGACGGCCAGCACGCACAAGGCGATGGTCCAGCTGGGGGGCGAGTACCGGTAGAAGGCCGTCGATTTCACCCCCGGGATGGCGTTGACGACCTGGTGGGCCACGGGCATCCCCACCGTGCGGCCGATGGCGAGCACCAACCACAGCCCGAGAGCGATACGCAGCCGCCGCTCCCGCCGGCCGGTCAGCCCGGCCAGGCCCAGCACCAGCAGCGACGCCCCCAGGTAACCGCCGATGTTGCCCCAGTGGTCGACCACCACCGTCCCGGTCCGGTCGAACGACAGCCAGGCGAAGATGGGGCCGTAGACGTAGGGCATGGCCAGCGCCGGCAGCGTGACCGTGGGGTCCATGAAGGCGTTGGCCAGGCCGTTGCCGCCGTGGTCGACCAGGTTGGCGTGCTGGAGGTAGGTGAGGAACGCCACCAGGATGGGGGCGGCCAGCAGGGCGCCGGTGGCGGCCCCGGCGGCCAGCCGCTTCACGAAGCCGACCAGGTCCGCGCCCCGCAGCTCCGAGGCCCGCACCGCGGCCCACAGCAGGGCCAGCAGGAAGTCGATGAAGGCCACCTCGGGGAACCCGGCGTACAGGCTGAGCGCCAGGGCCAGGGCGATCAGCGGCCATCCCCGCAGCCACCGGTTCCCGGGCTGGCGGGCCTGCTCCACGCCCAGCAGGAGCATGGGGGCGAACGCCACCGGGTTGCCCGGGGCGTGGAACATCCAGGCGAAGGTGCCGTTGAGGGCCACCACCACCGCCCCGGCGGTGGCCGCCCACCGGGAGGCGACCAGGCGCCGCAGCAGGAACAGCATGGACAGGCCGGTGACGACCTCGAGCACCACCCGGAACCACACCTGCCCGTTGGTGAACACGTCCAGCAGCACCAGCGGGAACAGCGCCGCCGACTGCATCTCGCCGGCCAGCGGGGTGCCCAGCCCCTCGAAGGGGTTCCACCACGGGACGTGCCCGTGGAGCCAGTCCAGCGCGGCCAGATGGCCCAGAGCCTGGGAGGTGAAGCCCAGGTTGGGGTCGATGTTGTTCTGCCCGGTGAGCAGTCCGGCCCGGGTGGAGGTGGCGAGGTTGGAGTACTGGGCGATGGGGTTGGGGTCGAACACGCCGACGATGTAGGTGATGTTGGCCAGCAGCACCGCAGCCACCACGATCAGGCAGGGCCACGCCATCGGGGAGTCGGCCAGGGCCCGCACGCCGCGTCGGGGTGACACCGAGACGCTGTCGCCCACCCGGTCCACAAGCGTCACCCGCCAGAGGATACGGGGGCGTCACCGGTGCGGCCAGCCGTGAACCCCCGGCCCCGGGACGGTACCCTCGGCGCCAGCCTCCGGGCCCGGTCCTGCCTACCCATGGAAACCACCCAGCTCCCGCTCGACGCCCCTCCCGCCCCCGCCGAGCGGGCCCGGCCCGGCCGCCCGGCGGCCCGGCCGGACGGCAGCGGAGCCGGCCGGAGCCCGGGCCGGGGGATCGGGAGGGCGACGCCGTACCTGGTGATAGCCGCCGCCGTGCTGGCCGCCAACGCCCTGTACCTGACCGGCGTGTTCCATCCCGACCCCGTCTACCAGGTCACCGGGCTGGGGTCGGCGCCGCCGTCGGCGCTGCTGCCCGGCCTCGACACCATCGACCCCAACAGCGGCTTCACCGCCGAGGCCCTCGGCCACCTGGCCGCCACCGACTGGCTGCACGGCCACGTCCCGTGGTGGAACCCCTTCGAGGGGCTGGGCTCGCCGCTGGCCGGCGAGATGCAGTCGGCGGCGCTGTTCCCGCTGGTGCTCCTCTACGCCCTGCGGGGCGGCCAGGTGCTGTTCCACCTGTCTTTGGAGCTCATCGCCGGGTTCTCCACGTACCTGCTGCTGGCCCGGCTGGTCCGCTCCCGGGCCGCCGCGACCGCCGGGGCGGTCGCCTTCGCCCTCAACGGCACCTTCGCCTGGCTGGGCAACGCCGCGGTCAACCCGGTGGCGTTCCTGCCGCTGCTGCTGCTCGGCGTGGAGCAGTGCCTGGACCG
>JAKAXN010000042.1 GCA_021816565.1 Actinomycetes bacterium | reverse complement strand
ACATCCGGCCGGGTGGGAATAACCCGTGGGTATGTCCGGCCGCCATGACGAGATAGCCGAGCGGGCGATCATCGCGGACGCCCGCGATGTCCTAGCAGACGAGCGCGAACGCGCCGCCGACGAGCGCGACCGCGCCGCCGACGAGCGGGAAGCTGTCGCCGACGAGAGGGAAGCTCTCGCCGACGAGCGCGACGCCGCTCAGCGCGAGCGGGCCGCGCTGGTGCACGAGAGGGCCCTGCAGCGGGATCTGGCGGCCGAGAAGAGGGATCGGGCCGCCGAGCAGCGCGACCGTGAGGCCCGGCAGCGGGAGGACCTGGGCCTGTCCGGCGAGGGCGATGCGGCCCTCCAACGGTCCCGGGCGTCCGTCGACCGGATCTGGGCCGCCGAGGACCGCGACCTGGCCGCCGGCGACCGGGAGGATCTCACCGAGATCATCCGCCACCAGGCCGGACAGGCCGAGAAGCGACGGGAGGCTGCCCGGGCGCGGGCCGATGCCCGGGCCCAGCGGTCCGTCGCGGACGCCGATCGTCGCCGCCGGCCGGAGTAGGGGGCTTTTCCGGCTGGCGTGATCAGGCCTGCAGCGCCCGCCGCAGGCCGGCCGCAGCCCGGTCGCCGATGCGGTTGAACACCAGCGCCAGCGCCGGGTTGAAAAGGCGCAGCACGCCGAGCAACTCGAGGCTCGCGTCGTAGGTGACCGTCGTCCCGTCCGGGCCCGGCTGCACGCTGATCCGGTCCAGGGACCGTAGCGTGGCTGTCTCGGCGAGGAGCACGACCTGCCGGGGTGGGTCGAACTCGGTGATCTCGTACTGCAGGGGCATCTCCCGTCCGGCGGAGGAGACGACCACCCGGAAACGGCTCCCCAATCCGGGTTCGCCCGTCCCGATCCGCTCGGCCCGTCTGACCCCGGGATCCCATTCGGCGACGTTGTCGAATGAAGCCATGTACCCGAAGGCCTCCTCGGGAGGAAGCGGGGTGGTCACGGAGGTGAGGTAGCGGGCCACACCATCAGGATGGCCCAACCCGCCGGCTAATGCCGACCTTTTAGCACTAAACTCTGGGGGATGACTGATGCGTACAGAGCACCGGAGGACCGGCTGGCGGGCATGCAACGGCTCGCGGTGATCCAGAGCCTGCGTCAGGTGGGAGAGGTCCTCGACGACCTGCTGATCGACGCGACCGCCCGATGCGACGGGAAGGCGATGGGTATCGCCGACGCCACGCAGGCCGTCCACCGGGCGCTGGTCGCTCTGACATGAGGATCATCCTCGGGCTCCTGACCACCCGGTTGCCGCAGCCCGGCGGGATCGGTCAGTCGGCCCACCAGTGGTCGGTGAGGGTTATGCCTTCCCGCTTGGACATCTCCTCGTACACGCGCCGGTAGCCGGTGTGGCTGATGCGCCACTGGCCGTCAACCTTCTCCATACGGTCTTCGTAGTAGGCGGCGCCGCGGATGGTGATCCCGGCGGCGACCACGATCACCACGTCCTCGAGGGCCCACCGGGCGGTGGCGGTGGTCGGGCCGGTGATCTCGATCTCCGGGTGGTGCACCTTGTGCGAGGTGAGCATGTCCTTCTCGGGCATCGACTCGCGGAGGAAGCCGATGATGGCGTCACGCCCCTCGTAGCTGAGCTTGCCGCTGCTGTAGGCGGACGTGGCGTTCTCGGTGAGGGTGGTGGCCAGCAGGTCCCAGTCCCTGGTGTCGACGGCCCTCAGGTAGCGGTACTTGACCGCCTTGATGGACTCCATCTCCACCAGGTCGGCGGGCGTCATCAGATCATCACGTCGGTGGGGTTGAAGCCCATCACCGTCATGCCGTAGCTGTGCAGTGACCGGTCGATCGAGTTGACCGTGTGGTGGCGCCCGGCGTGGGCGTCGCGCCACAGCCGCTGGATGGGGTTGGCCAGCATGATGGTGCCGGCCCCGCTGCGGTCGAAGATCTCGTCGATGGCGGATATGGCCCTCTGGGTGCCCTGCACCTGATCCCGGCGGGCCCGGCTGCGCATCTCGATGGTGACGGCCTCACCCCGGGACGCGGCGTCGTACATGTCGCCGATGTTGCGCAGCAGGTGGGTCCGGCAGGCATCGACCTCGCTGGCGGCCCGGCCGAGCGCCGACACCGTGTAGGGGTCCTCGGTGGCCTTGCCCCAGCTCTTGCTGACGCGGGCCTTGGTGTACTCCAGGTTCTCGGCCAGGATGCCCTCGGCCATGCCGATTATGGCGCCGGTGATGGCGTTGGCGAACATGGTGGCGAAGGGCAGCCGGTACAGCGGGGAGGTGTTGACCTCCAGGCCGGGGCTCTCCCAGGAGAACATCTGGACCAGGTTGAGGGCCCGGTGGGCCGGGACGAAGAGGTCCTCGACGACGATGTCGTTGCTGCCGGTCCCGCACAGACCCATCGTGTGCCAGACGTCCTCGATGCGGTAGTCCCTCCTCGGGATCAGGACGTTCCACATCTCCGGGGGATTCCCGTCGCCGTGGTCGAGGATCACCCCCAGGATGGCCCACTGGCAGTGGTCGCAGCCGGAGGAGAAGCTCCAGCGGCCGTTGAGCGTGAATCCGCCCTCGGTGGGGGTCATGCGTCCGCCCGGCATGTACGAGGAGCTGACCCAGGTGTCGGGGTCGTCGCCCCACACCTCGGCCTGGACCTGATCGGGGAAGAGGGCGATCTGCCACGGGTGGACGCCCACCACGCCGGTGACCCAACCGGTGGAGCCGCACGAGGATGCCACCGTGAGCAGGCACTGGTAGAACAGCCGGGGGTCCGCCTCGTAGCCGCCGTAGCGCTTCGGCTGGAGCAGGCGCATGACCCCGGTGTCCTTCAGCTCCTTGACCGAGGCGTCCGGAAGGCGCCGCTCCTTCTCCGCCTCGGGGGCCCGCTCCCGGATCAGTGGCGCCAGGTCACGGATGTGGTCTAGGACGTTGGCTTCGCTCACTGCTGTTGCTCCTTGGAGAGTCGGGCTGGCGGGGGAAAGTCTGCCGTGGGGCTGCCTCTTCCGCTAGAACCGCATACCGGTAGCTGGGACATGCCCCCGGCCCGCTTCCGGGGCCCCTGGTTAGGCTCGGGCTCCGTGAGCACACTGGACTTCGACTCTACGAGCCGGTACCTGGAAGGCGAGTGCCGCCTCCACTACCACGAAGCGGGGAGCGGCCCGGCCCTCATCCTCCTGCACGGCTCCGGGCCGGGGGTCAGCGGGTGGTCCAACTTCCGGGGCAACTTCCCGGTCTTCGCCGAACGGTTCCGCACCGTGGTGATGGACATGCCCGGATTCGGCCGAAGCGACCTGCCGGCCCTGGACCGCGCCTACCCCAGGGTGGCGGCCGATCACGTGGCCCGGCTGCTCGACGGCCTCGGCGTGGACAGAGCCCACCTGCTCGGCAACTCGATGGGTGGCTACGTGGCCCTGGAGTTCGCCCTGGCGTACCCGGACCGGGTGGACCGCATCGTCGGCATGGGCCCGGGCGGCCTGGCGGCCAACATCGTCGGTCCGGAGCCGAGCGAGGGGGCCCGCCGGCTCGGCGAGTTCATGATGGCCCCGTCCAAGGCGACGATGGCGGCGTGGGTCGACACGATGGTCGCCAACAAGGCGGTGGTCGACGACGAGTTGATCGAGGAGCGGCTGGCCAACGCCATGGCCCCCGGCGCCATGCAGTCGGCCATGGCCATCTTCGGCTCCCTCGGGCAGCACCCCGAGGCGGTCCCCATGTGGGCCCGGGTCCGGGCCATCAAGGCCCCGACTCTCATCACCTGGGGCCGCGACGACCGCATGCTCCCGGTGGAGGGGGCCCTGTTCGGGTTCCGCCAGATGCCCAATGCGGAGTTGCATCTCTTCTCCCGCTGCGGCCACTGGGCCCAGGTCGAGCGCAAGGCCGAGTTCGAGCGGCTGGTGATCGACTTCCTCACCAGGTAGGCCCCCGGCGCCGGCCGGGACCGGGGGTCCCGGTCCGCCCGGCGAGCCCTTATGCTCCGGCCACCTCGAGGGGGTTGCCGGTGGCGTGGCGGGCGGCCACCCAGCCGAAGGTCAGGCTGGGACCGATGGTGGCTCCGGCCCCGGCGTACTCGTTGCCCATCACCGACGCCGAGGTGTTGCCCACGGCGTAGAGGCCCTCGACCACCGAGCCGTCCTCGCGCAGCACCCGGGCCTGCTCGTCGGTCAGCAGGCCGCCCTTGGTGCCGAGATCGCCGGGCACGAGCTTGGCTGCGTAGTAGGGGGCTCTCACCAGCTCGTTGAGGCAGGGGTTGGTGAGGGTGGGATCGCCGTAGTAGCGGTCGTAGGCGCTGTCGCCCCTCTTGAAGTCCTCGTCGCGGCCGGTGCGGGCCCCGGAGTTGAAGCGGGTGACGGTCTCGGCCAGGGCGCCGGCCGGCACCCCGATCTTCCCCGCCAGCTCCTCGATGCTGCCGGCCCGGTGGAGGGTGCCGATGCCGTACCAGGACTTCGGCAGGGCCATGGCCGGGGGGATCCCGGCGAACTGGTAACGGCGACGGGCCCTCTCGTCCATGATGAACCACGCCGGGACGTGACCGCCCTCCTCCCGCTCGAGGCGGAGCTGATCGTGGATGAAGTTGACATACGGCGCCGACTCGTTCGTGAAGCGGCGTCCGGCCTGGTTGACGATGATCGATCCGGGCATGGACCGCTCCGACACCAGCGGGAACAGCCGGCCCCTGGGCTGCTCGATGGCCGGCATCCACCAGGCGTCGTCCATCAGGTCCAGGCCGGCGCCCAGATCCTCGCCCAGGCGGATGCCGTCACCGGTGTTACTGGGCGCCCCCATGCTCCAGTCGTGGTCGACGCTGCTCAGGTACTTGGCTCGCAGCTCGGCGTTGTGGTCGAAACCGCCGGTGGCCAGGACCACTCCCCGGGACGCCTCGAGGCGCTGGACGGACCCGTTGCGCTCCACCGCGACCCCGGTGACCCGACCCGAGGCCCCGTCGCGGATCAACTCCGTGACCGGCGCCTGCAGCCACAGCTCCACCCCGGCCTCGGCCAGCGCCAGGCGCAGCCGGGCGATCAGCGCCTGGCCGGTGGTGGCCATCCGGCGACGCAGCACCACATTCGAGGCCACCCGGCCGGCGGCCCGCAGGAGAGCCCTCTTGCCCAGCCAGGTCCGGGTCGCCTGGCCCAGATCGTGGAAGTCGGTGGCGGTGATCCACAGACCGGCCGGGCCCCGGATGCCCGTGTCGAGGAGATCGTCCTCCATGGTGCCGAGCTTCCGCTTGTCGAACGGCAGGGCCTCGATGGAGCGACCCTCGGGCCGGCCCCCCGGGTACTCCGGGTGGTAGTCGCTGTAGCCGCGGCACCAGAAGAACCGCAGGTGGGGGCTCTGGGCCTCGAGGAACTCGAGGGCCAGCGGAGCGGCGGTGGCGAACATCTCGAGCCGGGATGCCGGGACCCGGTCACCTACCACGGCGCGCAGGTAGCTCAGCACGTCGGCCGGGTCGTCGCCCTTACCGGCCCGGCGCAGCGTCGGGTTGTTCGGCGCCCAGATGCCGCCGCCCGAGAGGGCGGTGCTACCGCCGTACTTGGCGGCCTTCTCGACCAGCACCACCCGGGCGCCGGCCGCCCGGGCGGTCAGCGCCGCCGTCATCCCCCCGGCGCCGCTGCCCACCACCACCACGTCGTACGACGAATCCCACTCCCTGTCCATCCCGCCGATGATAAAGAGGGGCGCAGGGCCGCTCCGGCGCTCTATCCCGGCAGCCGGGACACCGGCCGCCCGGCCCGGAGCCCGGCTGCGGGTGCTACATCCACTCGCCGGAGATCTGCTCCAGCCAGTCCCACCACTGCTCGACGTCCCAGGGGTTGCGGGTATCGGGATCGGGGCCGGCGCCGTCACGGGCCGATCTCCGGCCGAACAGCTGGTTCCAGATGTCCCCGGCGCAGCGCCGCACCAGGGGAACCACCCGGCTCACGTCCACCTTGTGCACCGGACCGCTGACCGAAACCGCCGCGATGGCCCGACCCGAGCCGCGGATGGGGGCGGCGACGCAGCGGAGGCCGGCCACGTTCTCCTCGGTCTCGAGGGCCCAGTGGGCCGTCCGCACGGTGGCCAGCTCCTGGCGGAACAGCTCCGGCACCACGATGGTCCGGCCGGTCCGCCGGTCCAGGCCGCCGGCGATTATCTCGTCGACGGTCCGGTCATGGGAGAACGCCAGCAGGGCCTTGCCGGCGGCCGTGCAGTGGGCCGGCATCCGGCCGCCCACCCGGGTGGGCAGGGTGGTCGAGTCGTGACCCCACAGCTTCTCCAGGATCACCACGTCGCGCCCGTCGAGGATCCCCAGGTGCACCGAATGGCGGGTGGCAGCCTGCAGGTCCTGCAGGAACGGCAGCGACCGCTCCCGCAGGTGGGTCCGGCTGGACACCAGCCCGCCCACCTCGAAGAACCTGATCCCCAGCCGGTAACCGGTGGGCGTGCGCTCGAGCCAGCGGTACTCGACGAGCTGGTCGGCCATGCGGTGGACCGTCGACTTGGGCAGCCCGGTACGCTCCGTCAGCTGGCTGAGGCTGAGCGTCGGGGCGCCGGCGTCGAACGCCCCGATGATCATCGAGATCCGCCCGGCGACCGACTCACGGTGCTCGGCCTCCCCGGCCGACTCCATCGCCCTCGTGCCCTCGACGTCCGCCGTCACCGCGCCGATCATACCGTTGGGTGGGACGCGGTGGGGGATCGCCAGCCCCGGGGCGGTCCCGTCTAGATCGGGGCCGGCTCCAGGTCGGCGGTGGGGGCGATGACCCGCTCGGCGTAGCGGTTGAGGGCGTCGATCTTGTCCTGGAGCGGTTCGCCGTCGGCGTCACGGCCGTAGGGGTTGAACGAGCTGAAGCCGCCCACTGCGTGGGTCACCCCGATGTCGGCCAGCCGACGCACCCCCTCGGCGGTGAAGGCCTCCATGCAAATGGCGTGCACGGCGAAGGGGAGATGGTCGCGCCCGTAGCGTCGGCGCAGCTCCGCCAGGCGGGTCATGGCGGAGCGCAGCTCGTCGAGGGACATGCCGGCCGGCAGCCAGCCGTCGCCCAGCCGGGCCGCCCGGTCGAGGCTCTTCTCGCTGTGACCACCGATCAGGATGGGTACCCGGGCGCCGGGATTGAGCCGGATGGACCGGAAGTCGTAGAACTCGCCGTGGTGCTCGGCGTACCCGCCGCTCGAGAGCCGTGTGATGATGTCGATGCACTCCTCGAAACGCCGGCCCCGGCCGGCCCAGGGGACCCCGCACACCTCGTAGTCGTCGGGCCACGGGCTGATGCCGACACCCAGGTCGAACCGGCCGCCCGTGATGGCGGCCACCGAGGTGACCTCCTTGGCGAAGATCACGGGGTTGCGGATCGGCAGCTTCAACACCGCGGTGTGGAAGCGCAGCGTTTTGGTCACCGCGCCCATGGCGGCGGCGCAGATCAGGGGCTCGATGAACGGCTTGTTCTCCAGGAACTCCCGGGTGCCGTCGAAGTTGTACGGGTAGGTGGAGTCGGACTGCTCCGGGTAGCAGATGCTGTCCGCCAGGCCGATGCTGGAGAAGCCGGCGGCTTCGGCCGCCTGGGCCAGCGGCGCGTAGTACGACGGCTCGATCATCGAGTACATGGTGGAGAAGCGCACGGCCCGACAGTAAGGGCCAGCCGGACCGGGGCCGCACCGCGGTGTTTCGTCCACCGGGACGGCCCGTTTCGTCCACCGGGACAGGGCATTGAGCCGGAGTGCCCGGCCCGGCAATCCTGGTGACAGGTCAGGGCCCGCAGCGGAAGGAGAGCCCGGATGTCGAAGGTGACGGCCGCGATCGTGGGATCGGGCAACATCGGAACCGATCTTCTGTACAAGCTTCTACGCTCGGAGTGGATCGAGCCCCGCTACATGGTGGGGGTGGACCCCTCCTCGAGGGGCCTGGCCCTGGCCCGGGAGCTCGGAGTGGAGGCGTCGCCCGGGGGGGTGGACTGGCTCATGTCCCGCCCGGAGCCGCCGGCCATCGTGTTCGAGGCCACGTCGGCCTACGTGCACCGGGAGAACTACCCCCGCTACCACGACGCCGGCATGAAGGCGGTGGACCTGACGCCGGCAGCCATAGGGCCGTTCGTGATCCCGCCGGTCAACCTGGTGGAGCACGTCAACCAGCCGAACATCAACATGGTGACCTGCGGGGGCCAGGCCACCATCCCCATGGTCTACGCCGTGTCGCGCGTCGTGGACGTCGAGTACGCCGAGATAGTCGCCACCGTCTCATCGGTGTCCGCCGGCCCGGGCACCCGCCAGAACATCGACGAGTTCACCCGGACCACCTCCAAGGCGGTCGAGGTCCTCGGGGGGGCGACCCGGGGCAAGGCCATCATCATCTTGAACCCGGCCGACCCGCCCATCATCATGCGCGACACCATCTTCTGCTCCCTGCCCCCCGATGCGGATCACGACAAGATCGACCGGTCCATCCGCCAGATGGTGGAGTCGGTGCAGAGCTACGTGCCCGGCTACCGCCTGCGTACCGACCCCCAGTTCGACGAGGTCCCCGACGGCCGGGGTGCGACGCTGGGGCGGGTGGCGGTGTTCGTGGAGGTGGAGGGTGCCGGGGACTTCCTGCCGCCCTACGCCGGCAACCTGGACATTATGACCGCCGCGGCCGCCCGGGTGGGCGACGAGCTGGCCCGCCACATCGCTACCTCAGGAGGCGCCGAGTAATGCCGTTCTCTGCCGATCTGGATGTCCGGGTCACAGACACCTCGCTGCGTGACGGATCGCACGCCAAGCGCCATCAGTTCACCGAGTCGGACGTGCGATCCATCGTCGCCGCTCTCGACGACGCCGGGGTCCCGCTGATCGAGGTGGCCCACGGTGACGGCCTCGGGGGCAGCTCCTTCAACTACGGCTTCTCCAGGACCCCCGAGCGCCAGCTGATCAGGGCCGCCGTCGACACCGCCCGGCGGGCCCGTATCGCCTGTCTCATGCTGCCCGGCGTCGGCACCAAGGACGACATCACCGCCGTGGCGGAGCTGGGGGTGGAGGTGATCCGCATCGCCACCCACTGCACCGAGGCTGACGTCTCCGAGCAGCACTTCCGCCTGGCCCGGGAGGTCGGCCTGGAGACCGTGGGATTCCTGATGATGGCCCACAGCTCCCCGCCCGACGCGCTGGCCGGCCAGGCCCGCATCATGGTGGACTCCGGATGCCAGTGCGTCTACGTGGTCGACTCCGCCGGTGCCATGGTCATGGAGGAGGCCTCCGACCGGGTGGCGGCCGTCGTCGCCGAGGTCGGCCCGGACGCCCAGGTGGGATTCCACGGCCACGAGAACCTCTCGGTGTCGGTGGCCAACACCGTCCTGGCCGTGCGGGCCGGAGCCGTCCAGGTCGACGGATCCACCCGGCGCTTCGGGGCCGGGGCGGGCAACACCTCCGTCGAGGCCATGGCCGCCGTGTTCGAGCGGCTCGGGATCCGCACCGGTATCGACGTGCTCAAGATCATCGACGCCGCCGAGGACGTGGTCCGCCCGGTCATGGACGACGAGTGCGTGCTGGACCGACTGGCGCTGATCATGGGCTACGCCGGCGTGTACTCCAGTTTCTTGAAGCACGCCTACCGGGCCGCCGAGCGCTACGGCGTCTCGGGAGCGGAGATCCTCCTCGAGTGCGGCCGCCAGCGCCTGGTCGGCGGGCAGGAGGACCAGATCATCCAGATCGCCGCCGAGCTGGCCCGGGCCCAGGTGCCGGCCTGATAGACGCGGCCGGCGACGGTGGGCCGGGGAGGCCCGGCCCACCGTCTGCGGCTTCGGCTGCGGCTAGTTGACCATGCGCCCGACGCCCTCCCAGTAGCGGGACCGCAGGGTCTTCTTGTCGGGCTTGCCGAGGGCGCTGAGGGGGATCTGATCCACGAAGTCCACCGACTTGGGCGCCGATACCGGCCCCTTGCGGTCCTTGACCAGCGCGATCAGCTCCTGCTCGAGGGCCGGACCGCCATCCACCGGCGCATCGGGGCGGCGCACCACCACGGCCTTCACCGCCTCGCCCCACTTGTCGTCGGGGATGCCGATGACCGCCGCGGCGGACACGGCCGGGTGGGATGAGATGACGTCTTCGATCTCGCGCGGGAACACGTTGAACCCGCCGGTCACGATCATGTCCTTCTTGCGGTCCACGATGGTGAAGAAACCCTCGTCGTCGGCCCGGGCCACGTCACCGGTGTGCAGCCAGCCGTACTTGAACGCCTCCGCCGTCTGCTCGGGCTTGTTGAGGTACTCCTTCATCACCAGCGGCCCCCGCACGCAGATCTCGCCGGCCTCGCCGTGGGGCACTTCCTGGCCCTCGTCGTCGAGGAGGGCCACGTCCAGCCAGGGAACCGGGCGGCCGCAGGTGGCCAACCGGTCCGGCCGGTCGACCAGGTGCTCCTCCTTGCGGAGGACGGTGATGGTCATGGGGCACTCGGCCTGCCCGTAGAACTGGAAGAAGACCTCGCCCAGCCTCTCGATCCCCTCGGCCAGCCGCGAGGGCGACATGGCCGCCGCCCCGTAGTACAGGGTTTCCAGGCTGGACAGGTCCGCCGCTGCCAGCTTCGGGTGGTCCAGCAGGACGTAGATCATGGTGGGCACCAGCATGGTGGCCGTGATCCGGTGCTCGACGATGGTGTCGATCACCCTCTCCGGGTCGAAGTAGGGGAGCACGTAGAGGGACCCGCCCCGCAGCAGCGTGGGGACGAAGAAGGCGGCCCCGGCGTGGCTCAGGGGGGTGCAGCACAAGAAGCGCATGTCGGCCGGCCACTGCCACTCGGCCATCTGGATGGTGGTCATGGTGGACATGCTCCGGCACGTCCCCACCACTCCCTTGGGCTGGCCGGTGGTGCCGCCGGTGTAGGCCACCGAGTACGGGGTGTCGGGATCCTCGGGGGCGTGGGCCTTCAAGGTGCGCGACCCGAACCTGGATGCCGCGGTGGGCAGGTCCGGGGCGGCGTCGGTCGGGGCCAGGGCGATTACGTTCTTCAGGCCGGGAACCCGGTCCTTCAGGGCCATGGCCCTCTCCTCGTAGGCGCTCGGGTCGTAGAACAACGTTTCGATCTCGGCATCCTCGAGGATGTAGGCGTGGTCCTCCAGGGAGCCCATCGGGTGCAGTGCGGTACCCCGGGTGCCCGCCACCATCCCGGCGCCCATGTTGAAAAGCACCTCCGGCCGGTTCGCCGCCAGGGTGGCCACCCGGCTACCGCGGCTCAGCCCGAAAGATTCGTACGCCTGGATGTATCGGCTTATCTCAGCGGCCATTTGCGCCGAGGTGAGGACCTTGTCACCCAGGTACACCGCCGGCCGGTCCGGGTTGCGGGCCAGGCCGCGCACCAGAAGGTCGCCGCCGTAAGCGGATCGGTACATTCCGCTGGTCGGTATGGCGTTGCTCATCAGGCGGGATCCCCTCCAATCAGTCGGATAGTGTCTCTGTCCGGCTAGAAGCGCATTCTTGTCGCGACCGATTCCGGCAGACAAACCCCCGAGAGGACCCTCCCGCAGAAGTGGCCCAAGCGAACGATTCGACCGCACCGCGCCCACCGGCGTCCATGGCCGAAGCCGCCACCCTCCCGGCCCTGCTCGAGGCCCTGGCCCGCACGTACCCGACCGCTGAGGCGGTGGTCGACGGGAGCCGCCGGATCACCTGGGCGGACCTGCGCCACGACGTGTTCGCGCTGGCCGCGGCGCTGGCCGCGGCCGGCATCGAGAGCGGCGACACGGTGGCCATCTGGGCCCCCAACTCGGCCGACTGGATCGCCGCCCAGCTGGCCGTCGCCGCCACCGGGGCGGTCCTGGTCCCGCTGAACACCCGCTTCCAGGGCCCGGAGGCGGCCTACGTGCTGCGCCGCAGCCGGGCCCGCCTGCTCTTCACCGTCGGGGAGTTCCTGGGTCGCAGCTTCCCGCAGCTCCTCGACGGCGAGGACGTCCCCCACCTGGAGAGGACGGTCCTGCTCGACGACGGCCCGCTGGCCGACTTCGTGGCCGGGGGCTCCGATCCCTTCTGGGCCGCCGAGGCCGAACGCCGGGCCGCCGCGATCCGCCCCGACGACTGGCTCGACCTGATGTTCACCTCCGGGACGACGGGGAACCCCAAGGGGGTCAGGTCCCGTCACGGGACCACGCTGAGGTCGTTCCGCTTCTACGCCGAGAACCTCGGGATCCGCCCCGGCGACCGGTACCTGCTGGTCAACCCGCTGTTCCACACCTTCGGATCCAAAGCCGGGGTGGTGGCGGCCATGACCGTCGGCGCCACGATCCACCCGGTCGCCGTGTTCGACCCCGAGTCCGCCGCCGAGCTGATCGCGGCCGAGGCCATCACGGTCTTCCCCGGGCCTCCCACCATCTACCACTCCCTGCTGCAGCTGCCCCCCGAGCGCCGGGAGCGGCTGCGCTCGCTGCGGCTGGCCGTCACCGGGGCCGCCGCCGTCCCGGTCGAGTTGCTGCGCCGGATGAGCGACGAGCTGGGCTTCGAGGTGGTGCTGACCGCCTACGGGCTCACCGAGACCATCGGGCTGGTCACCATGTGCCGGGTCGGGGACCCGCCGGAGGTGGTGTCGAACACGTCCGGACGGGCCATACCGGGCGTGGAGGTGGCCACGCTGGACGCCGAGGGCCGGCCCACCCCGGCGGGCACGCCGGGGGAGATCGTGGTGCGGGGCTACCCGGTGATGGACGGCTACTTCGAGGATCCCGCAGCCACGGCCGAGACCATCGACGCCGAGGGCTGGCTGCACACCGGCGACGTCGGCATCCTCGACGGGAGCGGCGGGCTGCAGATCACCGACCGGATCAAGGACATGTTCATCGTCGGAGGCTTCAACGCCTACCCGGCCGAGATCGAGGCGGCCCTCATGGAGGCCGGGGGAGTGGCCCAGGTTGCGGTGGTGGGCATACCCGACGACCGCCTCGGCGAGGTGGGGATGGCCTTCGTGGTCCCCCGGCGCGGCGCCACGGTCGACCAGACCGACCTGATCGGGTTCGCCCGGGCCCGGCTGGCCAACTACAAAGTCCCCCGCCGGGTGAAGGTGGTCGACGCGCTGCCGGTCAACGCCGGGGGCAAGGTCATGAAACACGTGCTGCGCCAGCAGGCGCTGGAGGAGGACAGATGATCGACCGTAGGGGTCCCGGCGCGACAGAGGGAGTGACCCGATGATCTGCGAAGGCCGGGTGGTGGTGGTCACCGGAGCCGGGCGTGGCATCGGCCGGGCCCACGCCATCGAATTCGCCCGCCAGGGGGCTGACGTGGTGGTCAACGACCTGGGCGCCACCCTCGACGGGCAGGGCCGCAGCGACGGCCCGGCCCAGGAGGTGGCCGACGAGATCCGTGCGCTGGGCGGCCGGGCGGTGGTCGACGGCCACGACGTGGCCGACTGGGAGGGATCCCGCCGGATCATCCAGACGGCCCTCGACTCCTTCGGGCGCCTCGACGTGGTGGTCAACAACGCCGGCTTCGTCAGGGACCGGATGTTCGCCAACGTGGCCGAGGAGGAGTGGGACGCCGTGGTCAGGGTGCACCTCAAGGGCCACTTCTGCGTGGCCCGCTGGGCGTCCGCCTACTGGCGGGACCGGGCCAAGGCCGGCGAGACCAACGACGCCCGTATCATCAACACGTCGTCGGGGGCCGGGCTGCTCGGCAGCGTGGGCCAGGCCGCCTATTCCGCAGCCAAGGGGGGGATCCTGTCGATGACCCTCGTCCAGGCGGCCGAGCTGGGCCGCTACGGCGTGACCGCCAACGCCATCGCCCCCGCAGCCCGGACCCGCATGACCGAGGAGGTCTTCGCGGCCACCATGAAGGCGCCCGGGGAGGGGGCCTTCGACGCCATGGCCCCGGAGAACGTGGCACCCCTGGTCGTCTGGCTCGGCTCGCCGGAGTCGGCCGGGGTCACCGGCCGGGTCTTCGAGGTGGAGGGCGGCATGATCGGTGTGGCCGACGGCTGGCAGCACGGACCGAGCGTCGACCGCGGCGAGCGCTGGGACCCGGCCCTGGTCGGGCCGGTGGTGCGGGACCTGCTGGCTGCGGCCCCGGACCCGGCCCCGGTGTACGGGGCCGGCCCCGCCCCGGCCACCGGGAGCCCGGCGTGACGACCACACCGGCGTCGGGCGGGGTGCCGGCCGTCCCGGTGGCCGGGCACGGCCTGCTGGCCGGCCAGGTGGTTCTGGTCACGGCCGCCGCCGGTACGGGTATCGGCTTCTCCACGGCACAGCGCTGCGCCGAGGAGGGGGCCACGGTCGTCATCAGCGACATCCACGACCGCCGCCTCGCGGAGGCCGCCGACCGGCTGGAGGAGCTCTCCGGTCGCCGGCCGGTGGCGCGACGCTGCGACGTGACCTCCGAGGAGGACGTCACGGCGCTGTTCGACTTGGCCGTTGGCGAGCACGGCCGGGTCGACGTGGTGGTCAACAACGCCGGTCTGGGCGGCACCGCCGACCTGGTCGACATGACCGACGACCAGTGGAGCCGGGTGCTCGACGTCACCTTGACCGGAACCTTCCGCTGCACCCGGGCGGCCCTGCGCCACATGAGGGACCGCCACGGGCGCTCCGACAGCGGCGGTGTCATCGTCAACAACGCATCGGTGCTCGGATGGCGGGCGCAGCCCGGCCAGAGTCACTACGCCGCGGCCAAGGCCGGGGTGATGGCCCTCACCCGCTGCGCCGCGATGGAGGCCGCGGCCTTCGGCGTGCGGGTCAACGCGGTCGCCCCGAGCCTGGCCATGCACCCGTTCCTGGCCAAGGTTACGACCGAGGAGCTGCTCGAGGATCTGACCAGCCGCGAGGCCTTCGGCCGGGCCGCCGAGCCGTGGGAGGTGGCCAACGTGATCGTGTTCCTGGCCAGCGGGTACTCCGGATACCTCACCGGTGAGGTCATCAGCGTGAGCAGCCAGCATCCGTGAGGCGGCAGGCCGCGTGAAGGGCACCGGGCCGACCCTTTTCCATGATCTCGACCACCTCCTCGCCGCCGCCCCGCTCGAGCTGGGCTCGACCGGGTGGGTGGAGGTGGAGCCCGACGCACTGAGCGGGTTCCACCGGGCGACCTGGTCGCAAGCGGGTCCCGGCGGCGAGGTCCCGCCGATGATGCTGCTGTCGCTCACCAACCGCTTCCTCCCGGATCTGCTGCAGGTCCCGGCGGCCTCCAGCGGGGTCAACTACGGCGCCGACTCCGTGCGCTTCGGCCCACCGGCCCATCAGGGTGACCGGGTCCGGGCCGCCGCGACCCTCCTATCGGCGGTGGCGGTGGGCGACGCCGTGCAGACGACGGTGGAGATCCGCATCGAGGTCGATGGCGCGACCGGAGCGGCCTGCACCGTGCACTCGCTCTCCAGGTGGATGCGATGACCGCCTCCGGCCGGGTCGTGCTGGTCACCGGTGGAGCCCGGGGACTGGGCCGGGAACTGGCCCGGGCGTTCACCGCCAGGGGCGACCGGGTGGTCGCCTGCGGCCGGACCGCTCCCGACGGGGGGTCGGCCGGGGACTTCGCCGACTTCCTCAAATGCGATGTGCGGGAGCCCGATCAGGTGTCCGAGCTCGTCGAGGCCGTCGTCGAGCGGCACGGGTCCCTCGACGTGGTGGTCAACAACGCCGGGGGTACGCCCTACGCCGATGCCTCCACCATGAGCCCCCGCCTGTTCGAGCGGGTGGTGGCCCTCAACCTGCTGGCCCCGTTCTACGTGGCCCAGCAGGCCAACGCCGTCATGCAGCAGCAACCCGATGGCGGGGTGGTCGTCAACATCGGCAGCACCGTCGCCGTGCGACCCTCCTCCCACGTCGCCCCCTACGTGGCGGCCAAGGCCGGTCTGATGGGCCTCACCAGGGCGTTGGCCCTCGAATGGGCCCCCAGGGTGCGGGTCAACCAGGTGAGCCCGGGGCTGCTGCGCACCGAGCTGGTGCAGGAGACCTACGGGTCCGACGTGGCGGCCGTCGAGGCCACCGTCCCCATGGGACGCCTGGCCACCGGCGCCGACGTGGCCGCCGCCTGCCTCATGGTCGCCTCACCCGACATGCGCTACCTGACCGGAGCGGAAGTGGTCGTCGACGGCGGGGGCGAGACCCCGGCCTGGCTCCTGGCGGTGGAGCACGCCACCAGCCGGGCCCCAGAACCCCGGGAAGGGGAGTAGCAGTGGACCTCACCTGGTCAGCCGAGGACGAGGCGTTCCGGGCCGAGGCCCGGGCCTGGCTCGCAGCCAACGTCCCCCGCCCGGCCCTGCCGTCCGGCGACACCCGGGAGGGCTTCGCCCGGCATCTCGAGTGGGAGAGACTGCTGTTCGAGAACCACTGGTCGGTCGTGTCGTGGCCGGAGGAGTTCGGCGGGCGGGGAGCCAGCCTGTGGCAGTGGCTGATCTTCGAGGAGGAGTACTACCGGGCCGGGGCCCCGCAGCGGGTCACCCAGAACGGGATCTTCCTTCTGGCGCCCACCGTCTTCGAGTTCGGGACTCCCGAGCAGCAGCAGCGGATCCTGCCCCGCATGGCCGCCGCCCGGGACCTGTGGTGCCAGGGATGGTCCGAGCCGGGGGCCGGCAGCGACCTGGCCGGGATCTCGAGCCGGGCCGAGCGCACCGAGCGGGGCTGGGCCCTCACCGGGCAGAAGATCTGGACCACGCGGGGGGCGTTCTGCACCCACATGTTCGGGCTGTTCCGCACCGACCCGGAATCCACCCGCCACCGCGGCCTCACCTATTTCCTCGTCCCCCTCGACGCCCCCGGCGTCACGGTGCGGGGATTCGGGCGCCTCGACGGCGACGAGGGGTTCGCCGAGGTGTTCCTCGACGGGGTGGAGGTCACCGACGACGACGTGCTCGGCGGTGTCGGCCAGGGATGGTCGGTGGCCATGGCCACCACCGGGTCCGAGCGGGGCCTGACGCTGCGCTCCCCGGGCCGCTTCACGGCCGTGGTCTCCCGTCTGGTCGACCTGTACCGGCGCAGCCCGGCCGACCCGGTGCTGGCCGACCAGGTCGTGCAGGGCTGGATGGACGCCGAGGCCTACCGGCTGTTCACCCTGCAGGTGGTGACCGGCCTGGTCGGCGGTGGCCGGCCCGGGGCCGAATCCAGCCTCAACAAGATCTGGTGGTCCGAGATGGACATCCGCCTCCATGAGACGGCCCTGGCGCTGCAGGGCCCCGACGCCGAGACCGACGACAGCTGGATGCGAGGGTTCGAGTTCGCCCTGTCAGGCCCCATCTACGCCGGGACCAACGAGATCCAGCGCAACATCGCCGCCGAGCGGGTGCTCGGCCTGCCCAGGAGCTGAGGGCCGTGTACTTCGGATTCGACGAGGACCAGATAGCGGTGCGCGACGCCGTAGCCGGGCTCCTGGAGAAGCGGGCCGGCCTGGCCTACCTCCAGGCGGCCTGGGCCGACCCCACCTCGGAGGGGACCTGGTCGGTGTGGCGGGAGCTGGCCGGGATGGGCGTGCAGGGACTGCTGCTCCCCGAGGCCGCGGGGGGGACCGGCTTCGACTGGGTGACGCTGGCCCTGGTCCTCTGCGAGGCCGGCCGGGTCGCCCTACCTCTTCCCCTGGTCGAGACCGCCGCCGTGGCCGCCCCTGTGCTGCACGCCGCCGGCGACCCGACCGGCGTCCTCGACCCCCTGCTGGCCGGGGACACCGTGGTCACCGTCGCCGACCGGGCCGGGTCGGCGGCACCGGCAGCCGGGCGGGCCGAGTGGTTCATCATCGGTGGCGACGGAGGTCACCGGCTGTACCGGCGTGACCAGGTGGAGGTGACGGCCGAGCAGTCCGTGGACCGCACCCGGGACCTGGGCCGGGTGACGCCCACCGGGCCGGGAGTGCCGCTCGATGTGACCGGGGCCGCCGCCCCGGTGGCCGCCCACGCCGGGGCGCTCGCCACTGCCGCGGTGCTGATCGGCCTGGGCCGGGCCCTGGTGGACATCACCGTCGCCTACGTGAAGGACCGCAAGCAGTTCGGGGTGCCGGTCGGCAGCTTCCAGGCGGTGAAGCACCACCTGGCCGACGCCACCATGCACGTCGAGTTCGCCGCCCCCCCGGTGTGGGCCGCGGCGTACCAGCTGGCCCACCCCGGCGACCACTCCGGCGAGCAGGTCGCCCGGGCGGTCTCCCTGGCCAAGGCCATGGCGTCCGACGCCGCCACCCTGGCCGCCCGCAAGGCCCTCCAGTGCCACGGCGCCATGGGCTACACCGACGATTACCACCTGCACCTGTGGCTCAAGCGGGTGTGGTGCCTGGCCGCCGCCTACGGGACCGCGGGGGAACACCGCCGGCTCATCGGGGCCGGGCTGGGCGTGGCTGGCTAGCTTTCGAACCGGATCTGGAAAAGGAGTTCCACCATGCAAGAGGCCTACATCGTCGACGCGCTGCGCACACCGGTCGGCCGCCGTGGCGGCGGCCTGGCGGGGGTACATCCCGCGGACCTGGGGGCAGCCGCCCTGGCCGCTCTGATGGACCGGACCGGCATCGATCCGGCGGCGGTCGAGGACGTGATCTTCGGCTGCGTCGACACGATCGGCCCCCAGGCCGGCGACATCGCCCGGACCTGCTGGCTGGCCGCCGGGCTGCCCGACGAGGTGCCCGGCACGACGGTGGACCGCCAGTGCGGCTCCTCCCAGCAGGCGGTTCACTTCGCGGCCCAGGCCGTGCTCTCCGGCACCTGCGACGTGGTGGTGGCCGGCGGGGTGCAGAACATGAGCCAGATCCCCATCAGCTCGGCCATGCTGGCCGGCCAGGCGTACGGCTTCGAGGATCCGTTCTCCGGGTCCGAGGGCTGGCGCCGGCGCTACGGCGCCCAGGAGGTGTCGCAGTTCCGCAGCGCCGAGATGATCGCCGAGAAGTGGGACCTCTCCCGCGAGGACATGGAGCGCTTCGCTCTCGAATCCCACCGTCGGGCCGCAACCGCCATGGACGAGGGCCGCTTCGGGACCCAGATCGTGGCGGTCGGCGACGTCACCACCGATGAGGGGCCCCGTCGCGACACCTCCCTGGAGAGGATGGCCAAGCTTCCCACCCTCACCGACGGGGGCCGCCTGACCGCGGCGGTGTCGAGCCAGATCTCCGACGCCGCCGCCGCCCTGCTGATCGTCAACGAGCGGGGTCTGCAGACCCACGGGCTGACCCCCCGGGCCCGGGTCCACCATCTGAGCGTCCGCGGGGCCGACCCGGTGTGGATGCTGACCGCTCCCATCCCCGCCACCGAGCACGCCCTGGCCCGAGCCGGCATGACCATTGACCAGATCGACCTGGTGGAGATCAACGAGGCGTTCGCATCGGTGGTGCTGGCCTGGCTGGCCGAGAGCGGGGCCGATCCGGCCCGGGTCAACGTCAACGGCGGCGCCATCGCCCTCGGTCACCCGTTGGGTGCCACCGGGGCCCGGCTCATGACCACCCTGCTGGCCGAGTTGGAGCGCACCGGTGGCCGCTACGGCCTGCAGACCATGTGCGAGGGCGGCGGGCAGGCCAACGTCACCATCATCGAACGTCTCGGCTAGAGCCGGCGGGCCCGGCCAGGCGGCCCAGCGTGGCGGTGGCCTCGGCGATGATGGCCTCCATCAGCTCGGCCACCGTCGGCAGCTCGGCGATGAGGCCGGTGACCTGCCCGGTGGGCAGTATCCCGGCCTCCAGGCGGCCCTCGACCATGGTGGCCCTGGTCAGCATCGGGGCGTTGGCCGCCATCGCCACCTGGGCCCAGCTCAGCTCCCCGTTGCGCTTCATGGCCACCCCCTCGCGGACGAGCGCGGCCAGGCCGGTCCCGGTGAGCCGCCGCAGGCGCATGGCGTTGGCCACCGCCCGCCCCACCGCCACCGGCCCGGTCCGGCCCTCCAGGCGGTCCACCAGCGGCGTGCGGATGACCCGCTGCGGGGCCCCGTCGATGGCCCGGGTCACCACGGTGTCGGTGAGGGCGGCGGCCAGGTAGCGCTCCTTGACCGCGTCGGGGACGGTGCTCTCCTTCGTCAGCAGGAACCGGGTGCCCATGGCGATCCCGGCTGCCCCCCACGCCAGGGCGGCGACCAGGCCCCGGCCGTCGTGGAACCCGCCCGCCCCCAGCACCGGGACCCCGACCTGGGCGGTCACCCGGGGCAGGAGCAGGCTGGTGGGGATCTGGCCGGTGTGGCCACCGCCCTCCTGGCCCTGGGCGATGACCGCATCCACGCCCATGGCCACCACCTTCTCGGCGTGGCGGGGCGCGGCGATGGTCGGCATGGTCACCACCCCGGCGTCCTTGAGCCGGCCGATGAGGGCGGCGTTCGGGGCCT
>JAKAXN010000448.1 GCA_021816565.1 Actinomycetes bacterium | reverse complement strand
CGGCGTAGGGCCGGGAGGGGCTGCCGCCTCGTCCGGCTCCTACTCGCTGGTCGGGCCCTCGAAGCGGGGCGGCCGCTTCTCCCGGTGGCTGGCCAGCCCCTCGGCGGCATCGGGGCCGCCGAAGCCGAAGAACTCGTAGGCCAGGCTGGCGTCGAGCACCGCGGACTGGGCCCGGTACCAGTGGTTGAGGGTGTGCTTGGTCCAGCGGATGGCCGACTGGGCCCCGCCCGCCAGCCCGGTGGCCACGCTGAGGGCCCGCTCCTGCACCTCGCCGTCGTCGACGCACAGCGACACCAGGCCGATCCGTTCCGCCTCCTCGCCGGTGAGCGGATCGCAGGTGAGCAGGTAGTACTTGGCCTTGGCCATGCCGCACAGCAGCGGCCAGCAGATGGCGGCGTGGTCCCCGGCGGTCACACCCAGGCGGGTGTGGCCGTCGATGATCCGGGCGCTGCGGGCCGCCACCGACACGTCCGCCAGCAGGGCCGCCACGAGCCCGGCCCCCACCGCCGGGCCGTGGATGGCCGAAACCACCGGCTTCGAGCAGTTGATGACGTTGAACACCAGGTCGCGCGCCTCGCGCATGATCCTGGTCCGGGTGGCGTAGTCACCGATCATCTGGTCCAGCAGCTCGAACGACCCGCCGGCGGAGAACGCCCGCCCGGCCCCGGTCAGCAGCGCCACCCGGGTGTCGGGGTCCCGGTCCACCGCCAGCCACACGTCGGCCAGCTCCCGGTGCACCGACGGCGACACGGCGTTCAGCCCCGGCGCGTCGAGGGTGATGCGCAGCACCCCGTCGGCGGGCCGGTCGAAGGCCAGCCCCGGGAAGGCCTGGTAGGTATCGGCGGTCATGGCCGGCCACGTTAGGCCGGCCGCCCCGACCCGGTAGCGGTCCGGTTGGCCCAGTAGTTGGCCGCCGGGCCCGGTAGCGGGCCGGTGGGCCTAGTAGTTGGCCGGTGGGCCTAGTAGTTGGCCGGTGGGTCGCTGGCCGGGAAGGACTCCTCGGACTCCTCGGTGACCGTCTCGTCGTCTCCACCGTCTCGGGCCGCGCCGTCTCGGGCCCCGTTCCTCGGGTCCTTGGCCCGGGCCTCCTCCGAAGCCGGCGAGGTGGGCTCCCCGCCGGGGGGACGGCCGGTCTGGCCGCCGGATCCACCCATCTGGTTATCGGCATCTGACACGTGAGGTCACTCCTTGTATCTGGGGGCACCAGCTCCGGATCTCCTACCCCGGGAAGGGGCCGGGACATCCGGGGGTCCCGAAAGGCCCGGGAGGCCCGGGGGTCCCGGCGTGGTCCCTACCCCGCCGCACCGCCGTTTGACCGGTACCCGCCGGGGGTAAAACTCGGTCGCTGTTGACAGGAAGAAGGTTCCTATGACGGTAGCCATTCCGGGCTCCGACAGCTCCATGGAGCGGGGTCCCGGACACGGACGGCGGATCCAGGACTTGGCGGTAGCAGGGACGAGAACCGGGCTGGCCATCTGGACCGATCAGGCGCACAACCGGTTCGTCCTGCGCCTCAGCGGGCATCTCTGCGCCGAGACGGTCGGCCTCCTCGACCACCACATCGATCTCCTCGGCTGCGGATCCTGCGACGAGGTCGCCTTCGACCTGGAACGGCTGTCGCTGATGGACCAGGTGGGCGCCCGTCTGATCGTCGGCTTCGGCCACTACGTGGCCGGCCGGGGAGGACGCTTCGTCGTGGAGGGCGCCAGGCCGGCGGTCCGCTCGATGCTTCAGCGGGCCGAGGTGGAGCTGTCCTGAGCGGGCCTACGCGCCCCTCACGGGAGTCTCCCGCCAGCCCGGCACCCGGGTGGCTTCCAGGCCGGCCCGGCCCACCGCGGCGGCGAAGCGCCGGGCGTCCCTGACGGCGCATCCGTTGGCGTCATTGTTGAAGTAGCAGTAGATGTCACAGCTGCTGTCATAGATCCCGGACAGGTGGCGGGCCCAGGTCTCGAGCGGCGAGCGGGTGTAGCAGGAGGGGGGATCCCCTCCCCCCCGGTGGAAGCGCACGTAGGACCAGTCGGTGGTGCGCCACCGGGGTAGGCGCACCGGGCCGCCGTCGGCCATGCACCACGCCGCTCCCCGTCGCTCCAGCACGGCCCGCACCTCGTCGCGGCACCAGCTGTCGTGGCGGACCTCGACCGCCACCCGGACACCGGGCGGGAAGCAGCGCAGGGTCCGGTCCAGGGCGCCGGCGTCGGCCGGCAGGTTGGGCGGCAGCTGGAGCAGCACCGGTCCCAGCCGGTCCCCCAGCTCCGAGGCGCGCGACATCAGCCGCTCCACCGGCTCCTCCGGGTCCTTCAGCCGCTTGACGTGGGTCAGGTACCGGCTGGCCTTCACCGCGAGCACGAACCCGTCCGGGGTGGCCTGGCGCCAGTGGGCGAAGGTCTCGGCCGGCGGCAGCCGGTAGAACGAGTTGTTGAGCTCGACGGTCACGAAGCGCTCGGCGTAGTGGCCGAGCCACCCGTTCTGGGGCAGCGACCGGGGGTAGAAGAGGCCCTTCCAGTCCCGGTACTGCCAGCCGGATGTGCCGATCAGCACCGGCACGGCTAACCCCCCGCCTCCTCCCCCGCCAGGCGGGCCGACGCCTCGAGCATGACGGCGTGCACGAAGGCCTGGGGCAGGTTCCCCCGCATCTGGTGCTCGGCCACGTCGTACTCCTCGGAGTACAGGACGGGGGGCCCGCACGCGGCCTGGATGCGCTCCCACCAGCGCAGAGCCTCGGTCCGCCGGCCCTGCTGGTCCAGGGCCATGGCCATCACGAACCCGCACAGGTTGAACGATCCCTCCTCGTCCCCCAGCCGCCCCCGACCGGACCGGAACCGGTAGGCGTAGCCGTCGCGCACCAGCTCCTGCTCGTAGGCGCGCAGGGTGGCGACGGTCCTCGGGTCGTCGGCCGGCACCGCGCCACGGAGGGGTGGCAGCAGCAGGGCCCCGTCGAGCCCCTCGTCGCCCGGCGAACGGGTCCAGTGGCCGTTGCGGTGGACCGCGCTGGCTGCCGTGTCGGCCACGATGCGGTCGGCCAGGGCCAACCAGTCGGAGGCGGCTCGGCCCGGCGGGGACACCGAAGCCAGGGCCCGCAGACCGGCCGCGGCGGTCAGCCGGCTGTGGGTCCAGGGCCGGTCGTCGATCTCCCAGATACCGGCATCGGGCTCCTGCCACCGCTCGGCGATGGCAGCGGCGCCCACCTCGGCGGCCTTCCAGCCCTCGGTCTCGAGGATGTCGGCGCGGGCGGCGGCGGCCAGGAGCAGCAGGGCCTCCCCGAACGCATCGAGCTGGAACTGCTGGTTGACCCAGTTGCCCACCCGGTCGAAGCCCCCCGGGTAGCCGGGCAGGCCCAGCTGGTACTGGTCCGGGACGGCGTCGCCGGTCACGGTGTAGGCGGGGGCCAGGTTGGGCCCGTGGTCGAGCAGGCGGGCCCCCACGAAGCGGGCCGCGTCGGCGACCAGGCGGGGATCCCCGGCGGCCGATGCGGCCTGCCCGGCGTAGCACTGGTCCCGGATCCACACGTAGCGGTAGTCGTAGTTGCGGCCCTCCTCGGCCCGCTCCGGCAGGCTGGTGGTGGCGGCGGCCACCATCCCGCCCCCGGCGGAGGTCAGGCCCCGCATGACGGCATAGGAGTGGCGGGCACCCCCCGGGTCCAGGCACGAGTCCAGCCGGGGCACGGCCCGCTGCCAGGCGGCTTCGGTCGCGCTCCAGGCGTCGTCGGCCCGCACCGGGTCACGCTCGAGGGGGCCGGCGGAGACCTCCAGCACCAGGTCGTGATGGGTACCGGCGGGGACGGTGAGCTCCATCTCGAGGTGCCTCCTGGTGCGGCCCGGTGACACCCGGGCGGTGGGGGCACCCTGCCAGCGGAGGTGCAGGTCGCCGGTCCTCCCGCTCCACACCCCGTCGTGGCACTCCAGGTCCCTGAGCGGCTCCTGCCCGAAGCCGGCACGCGGCTCGAGGAACACCCGGACCCGGGCGTCAACGTCGACGGCTACCACCCGCCGGAGCAGGA
>JAKAXN010000447.1 GCA_021816565.1 Actinomycetes bacterium | reverse complement strand
CCCTCGGTCACGGTCTCGCCGAGCTGCGGCATGGTGATCTCAGCCAACGTGCAATCCTCTTCCGGTCAGGGCGAGGACGGTCTCGCCGAAGGTTTCAGAAAGTGTGGGGTGGGGCTGGATGTACTGGGCGACCTCCCCGGGGGTGGCTTCCCAGTTGACCGCCAGGTAACCCTGGCCCAGCTGCTCGGTGACCCAGGGGCCCACCATGTGCACCCCGAGGATCCGCCCGGCCGTGCCGTCGGCCTGCTTTTCGCAGATGACCTTGACCATGCCGTCGGGCTCACCGACGATCAGCGCCCGGCCGTTGCCGCCGAAGGGGTCCTTCTTGGCCACCACCTCGTAGCCGGCCTCCCGGGCCGCCTCCTCGGACAGGCCGGCGAAGGCCACCTCGGGCTGGCAGTAGATGCACCACGGCACCTTCGTGTAGTCGACCGGTACCACCCGGTCCCCGAGAATCTGGTCGATGATGAGCACCGCCTCGGCGAAACCGACGTGCGCCAGGGCCGGGGTGTTGACCAGGTCCCCGGCGGCGAACACCCCCGGCTCACCGGTGCGCATGTACTCGTCGACCTGCACATAGCCGCGCTGGTCGACCTCCACCCGGGTGCCTTCGAGCCCCAGGTTCTCCGACAGCGGCCGCCGGCCCACCGACACCACGACCGCCTCGACGGTGATCTGCTCCCCGTCGCCGAAGTCGACGGTGGTGGAGCGGCCGTCCCCGCTCGGGGTGTGACCGGTGACGGCCACCCCGGTGCGGACCTCTATGCCCCGCTTCTTGAAAGACCGCAGGACCACGTCGGTGACGTCCTTGTCGCATCCGGGCAGGATCTTCGGCAGGGCCTCGAGGATGGTGACCTGGCAGCCGAGGTCCGACAGCATCGACGCGAACTCGCAGCCGATTGCCCCTCCCCCGATAACGACCGCCGACGACGGCAACCTCTCCAGGCTGAGCACCTCGTCGGAGGTCATGACGATTTGGCCGTCGACCTCGAAGCCGGGGATGGTCCGCGGCACCGATCCCGATGCCAGGATCACGTGGCGGCCGACCAGCTCGGTGCCGTCGTCGATGCGAACCACCCGGCCGGGACCGAGCGAGCCGGTCCCGGCGAAGGTGGTGACCTTGCGCTTCTTCATCAGCCCCTGCAGGCCCTTCCACAGCTGGTCCACGACCTTCTGCTTGCGGGCCTGGGACTGGGCGAACTCGATGGTCGGAGGGTCGGCGGCGATGCCGAACTCCTTCGCGCCCATGACCGTGCGGTACACGGTGGCGGTCTCGAGAAACTCCTTGGCCGGTATGCAACCCCGGTGAAGACAGGTGCCGCCGACCTTCTCCTTCTCCACGACGGCGATGTTCAGCCCGGCCAGACCGCCCCGCAGTGCGGCGGCGTATCCCGCCGGGCCACCGCCGATGATCACGACGTCGAACTCTTGAGCCGTGGGAACCACCTCCTATAGATCCGTGGTCAATCTAGGCCCTGCCGGGCGATCTCCGGTTAGGCTTCCACCCCGGAAGAGAAACGCAGGGGAGCCCGAAGGGGCTGAGAGGCCGGCCAGTCCCGGCGACCCTCGAGTTACCGGCCCGATAACGCGGGCAGGGGAGCGTGCAGATGCGCCAACCGGCAGACGACGAACTGGTCATCGCGGGGCGGTCCTTCGGGTCCCGGCTGTTCCTCGGGACCGGAAAGTTCCCCTCCAACGACCACCTGCGCCGGGCGATAGACGCCAGTGGCACCGAGATGGTGACCGTGGCCCTGCGGCGCATGGACCCCTCCGCCACCGAGGACATCCTCGACGCCATCCCGGAGCGGGTGCTGCTGCTCACCAACACCTCGGGGGCCATGGACGCGGCCGAGGCCGTCCGGTTGGCCCGGCTGGCCCGGGCCGCCGGCCTGCCGGACTGGATCAAGCTGGAGATCACCCCCGACCCGCGCTACCTGCTCCCCGACCCGGTCGAGACCCTCGCCGCCGCCGAGGAGCTGTGCCGGGAGGGCTTCACGGTCCTGCCCTACTGCCCGGCCGACCCGGTGCTGTGCAAGAGGTTGGAGGAGGCCGGCTGCGCCACCGTCATGCCTCTCGGCTCGTGGATCGGGTCCAACCAGGGCCTGCGGACCCGCGGCGCGCTCGAGATCATCATCGAGCAGGCCCTGGTGCCGGTGGTGGTCGACGCCGGCATCGGTGCCCCCAGCCACGCCGCCGAGGCCCTGGAGATGGGCGCCGACGCGGTGCTGGTCAACACCGCCATCGGCACCGCCGCCGACCCGGAGGCCATGGCCGGGGCCTTCCGCCTGGCCGTCGCCGCCGGCCGGGCCGGGTGGCTGGCCGGCCTGCCCGCCGCCGGGACCGCCGCAGTGGCGTCCTCCCCGCTCACCGGCTTTCTGTCTTGACCTCCGTCCCCGTATCCCTCGACTCCCGCCCGGAGCGGCCGCCGGAGGGCACGGCCGCCGCCGACCTGCTGGCTGTGCCGATCGGGGAGCTGAGGGCCGTGGTGGACCGGGCCACCGAGGCCGACGTCGAGCGGGCCCTGCGCGCCCCCCGCCCCACCCTCACCGACTTCGCCACCCTGCTGTCGGCCCCGGCCGCGGCGCGCCTCGAGGACATGGCCGCCCGGGCCCACCGCATCACGCGGGCCCGCTTCGGCGCCACGGTGCGTCTTTTCTCCCCTCTCTACCTGTCGAACGAGTGCGTCTCGAGCTGCACGTACTGCGGGTTCTCGGCCGGCAACGACATCGCCCGGCGCACCCTCACCGTCGAGGAGGTCCGCGGCGAAGCCGCCGAGCTGCACCGACGGGGGTTCCGCCACATCCTGCTGGTCGCCGGCGAGCACGCCCGGATCGTGAGCAAGGACTACCTGGAACGCTGCGTGGCCGCCGTCGCCCCCCTCTTCGCCCAGGTGGGCGTGGAGGTCCAGGTGTGGGACACCGACACCTACCGGCGCCTGGCGGCCGCCGGCTGCGACGGGGTGATCGTCTACCAGGAGGCCTACGACCCCGGGACCTACTCGGCGGTCCACCTGAAGGGCAAGAAGCGGAACTACGCCTGGCGCCTGGCTGCGCCCGACCGGGCCGCCGAAGCCGGCATGCGCCGCCTCGGCACCGGCGCCCTTCTCGGCCTGCACCCCGACTGGCGGGCCGAGGCCATCGCGTTGGCCGCCCACGCCTCGGCCCTGATCCGCCGCTGGTGGCGCTGCGAGGTCACGGTGGCGCTGCCCCGCCTGAAGCCGGCGGCCGGCGGCTTCCAGCCGAGCGACCCGGTCGACGACCGGTCGTTCGTCCAGCTGCTGTGCGCCCTGCGGATCGCCCTGCCCGACGTGGGGGTCAGCCTGTCGACGCGCGAGCCGGCCGCCTTCCGGGACCGGTTGGTGCCGCTGGGGATCACCACCATGTCGGCCGGGTCCCACACCGAGCCGGGGGGCTACGCCGAGAGCAGCGACGCCGAGCCGCAGTTCCAGATCTCCGACACCCGCACCCCGGCCGAGGTGGCGGCGGCGCTGCGGGCGGCCGGGTTCGAGCCGGTGTGGAAGGACTGGCAGCGGGCGTGAAGACGGCCACGGCGACGGGCTCCGGGACCGCCGAATAACATCGTCGCCATGACCAATCCGGCTACTGATCACGTCGACTCCGAGGCTCCCGCCGAGGAGGAGCTCGTCGAGGAGGAACTGCTCGTGGAGGAGATCTCCATCGACGGGATGTGCGGCGTCTACTGAGCTGCTGAGAAGTGACCGCTGAGCCGTCCGAGGCGGCCGCCTTCGACACCGGCCACCGCTACCAGCTCGACCCGTCAGTGGCCCTGCGTCCCGAGCCGTTCGGGGCGCTCGCCTACCACTACGGCAGTCGGCGGCTGACGTTCCTGCGCTCGAAGCTCCTGGCCGACGTGGTGGCCGACCTGGGCCGCTACGAGTCAGCCGGTGCCGCCCTGGCCGACCTGGTGCCGGCCCCGTCCCGCCCCGCCTACGAGCGGGCCCTGGCCAACCTGGCCCGATCGGAGTTCATTCGTGCCTGCT
>JAKAXN010000446.1 GCA_021816565.1 Actinomycetes bacterium | reverse complement strand
CACCCCGTGCAGATCGGCCAGAGCGGCCCGCAGCCCGGTCGCGGCCCGGTCCGGGTAGCGGTTCCAGGGGATGCTGCGGACCTCCTCCGCCAGCCGCTCGGTCCATTCCGGCGGCGGCGGCAGGGGCGACTCGTTGGTGTTCAGCCGCACCGGCACGTCGACCTGCGGCGAGTGGTAGCCCTCCCGCAGGCCCAGGTCCGGGCGTGCCTCGGGGAGGGTCACGACGTGGGCCGGGGCTTGGCCCCGGTGCGGTAACGCACCGAGTCGGCATGGGCGGCCAGGCCCTCCGACTCGGCCATGGCCTCGACCGCCGGGGCCAGGCGGTCCAGGCCGCGGCGATCCACGTCGACCACGTGGATGAACTTGCAGAAGTCGTCCACCCGCAGAGCGCTGCCGAAGCGCGCCGAGCGGGCGGTGGGCAGCACGTGGTTCGGGCCGGCCGCGTAATCGCCGGCGCTGGCCGGGGCCCACGGCCCGAGGAACACCGCGCCGGCGGTGGTGAGCCGGGGCACGAGGGCCTCCGGGTCGGCCGTCATGAGCTCGAGGTGCTCGGCGGCCACGGCGTTGGCCACCGCCATGGCCTGCTCGGGTCCCTCCACCAGGACGGAGTAGCCGCCCCGCTCGAGGGTGGCCTCGATCTCCGCCCGGCGCGGGGACTCCCGGGTGATGCGCTCCACCTCGGCACCGATGCGGGCCGCGGCCTCCTCGGACCAGGTGATCAGGTAGGCCAGCCCGTCCGGTCCGTGCTCGGCCTGGACCACCAGGTCCACCGCCGCAAAGGTGGCGTCGGTGGTCCCGTCGGCCACCACCGCCACCTCGGAGGGCCCGGTGAAGGCGGACGGGACACCCACCGCCCCCTCCCCGGCCACGAGCCTCTCGGCGATGGCGACGTAGCGGTTGCCGGGCCCGACGATGACATCGACCGCGGGCACCGACTCGGTCCCGTAGGCCAGGGCGGCCACGGCCTGGGCCCCGCCCACCCGGTACACCTCGTCCACCCCGGCGATGGCGGCGGCGGCCAGGATGGACGGGGCCAGGGTCCCGTCGGGCCCGGGCGGCGAGCACATCGCCAGCTGCCCCACCCCGGCGACCCGGGCGGCCGCCGCGGTCATGAGCACGGTGGAGGCCAGCGGGGCCCGCCCCCCGGGGACGTACAGGCCGGCCCGGTCGACCGGTTTGCGCAGCTCCCGGATCACCACCCCGTCGCGCTCGTAGCGGGAGTCGGGGTGCAGCTGGGAGCGGTGGTAGTCGACGATGTTGCCGTGGGCCGCCTCCAGGGCGGTCCGCAGCTCGCCGGGGATCCGCCCGAGGGCCTCCCGGACCTCCTCGGGGGGTACCCGGACGGCGTCGATGCGCACCCGGTCGAACCGCTCGGTGGCGTCGCGCAGGGCCGCGTCCCCCCGCTGCCGCACGTCGGCCAGGATGGCGCGCACCGCCACCGCCGCCTCCCCGTCGTCGACGATCTCGGGTGCGGGCAGGGCCCGGCGCAGGTCTCCGGCGTGGCCTCGCAGGTCGATCGTGGTGAGCAGGCCGCCGGCCGGAGCGGGTGCGGCCGTCGGGGCGGTGGGGCTGGTCGGGGTCGATTCGGCGGGGGGAGCCATCGGGTCCATGATGGTAGTTGTATGACTGCTCGCGCCGAACTGAGTTCCGTGGCCACCCGACTGCACGAGCTGGTGGGCCAGGTCGGCCAGATCGCCGAGAGCCTGGCCGGCGGTGAACGCGACGCCCTCGGGACCGAGCTGTTCGAGGTGGAGCGGACCCTGCGTACCGCCGAGCGGCGGCTCAACCGGGCCCTGGACCGCTGATACCGCGGCCGAGGGCCGGTCGGCGCCGGCCCTAGTCCGCCTCGGCCGCCACCGCCCGGGCTCGGCGCCGGGCCGCCGGCTGGGTGGGGGTGTGCGCAGAGGGGCAGTAGTCGGCCAGGGCGCACTCGGAGCAGCGGGGCCGGCGGGCCACGCACACCCGCCGGCCGTGGAGGATCAGCCGCAGCCCGAGCGTGCCCCAGTCGCGCGCCGGCAGCAGGGCGCACACGTCGGACTCGATGCGCACCGGGTCGTCGGACTCGGTGAATCCCAGCAGGCGGCTGAGGCGGGTGACGTGGGTGTCGACGGCCAGCCCGGGGAGGCCGAAGGCGACGCTACGGATGACGTTGGCGGTCTTGCGCCCCACCCCCGGCAGGGTGACCAGGTCCTCCATGGCCTGCGGCACCTCGCCGCCGAAGCGCTGGTCGAGATCCCGGGCCAGGCCCATGATGCTGCGGGCCTTGGAGCGGAAGAAGCCGGTGGAGCGGATCAGCTCCTCCACCTCGGCCGGGTCGGCGGCGGCCAGGTCGGACGGGGCGGGGTAGCGCTCGAACAGGGCCGGTGTCACCGAGTTGACCCGGACGTCGGTGGTCTGGGCCGACAGCACGGTGGCGATCAGCAGCTGGTAGGGGGTCTCGAAATCCAGCTCGCAGAGATCCACGGTGGTTCCCGGATAGAGCTCGGCCAGGCGCCGGGCGGTCTCGCCGGCCCGGCCTCTGGGGGTACGGGGTCTGGCCACCGCCCCAGCCTACGGACCCGCCGCCCGGACCCGCCGGCGGGCCCCCGCCCGCCAACCGGTACCCTGCCAGCGGTGCACCGGATCGAGACCAAGAGCCATCTGGGCCGGCTGGACATCGACGCGGTGACCGGCCTGCTGGACGCCGCCACCGCGGCGGACGCCCACGCCGCCATCGACGAGCACGCCTGGCTCGACCTGGTGCAGGGGGGCCGGGCCGGTTTCGCCGGGCTGGTGGCGTGGGAGGACTCCCACGACCACCCGGTCGGCTACGCCCAGGTGAGCCGGGGCGCCGACAGCTGGGCCCTCGAGTACGTCGTCGACCCCCACCACCGCACCCCCGGCAACACCATCGGCCGGGACCTGGTGCGCGAGGCGGCCCGGGTGATCGCCGGGGCCGGCGGCGGCCACGTGCACATGTGGGTGAACCAGCCCCGGCCCGAGCACGACCGCATCGCCGCGGCCATCGGGTTGGCCCCGGGTCGCATCCTGTACCAGATGCGCCGGCCCCTCCCCTACGACCTGGACCGGCCCGACCCGGCGTTCCGGACCAGGCCGTTCCGCCCCGGCGTCGACGAGGACGCCTGGCTCGGGGTCAACAACCGGGCCTTCCACTGGCACCCCGAGCAGGGGAACTGGGACCTCGACACGCTCAAGCAGCGGGAGGCCGAGCCGTGGTTCGACCCCGCCGGCTTCCTGCTCCACGAGGACGGCTCGGGCCGGGTGGACGGCTTCTGCTGGACCAAGGGCCACCCCGACCACGACCCGCCCCTCGGGGAGATCTACGTGATAGCCGTCGATCCGGAGGCCCCCCGCCAGCCCGGCCTCGGCCGCAAGCTGGTCGCGGCCGGGCTCGACGACCTGTACCGGAGGGGCTTCCGCACCGGGATGCTCTACGTCGACGCCGGCAACACCCGGGCGGTGAAGCTCTACATCGACATGGGTTTCGTGATCAACCACCTCGACCAGGCCTACGTGGGCGACATACCGGCCGACGGGGACCGGTCGTGAGGCGGGCCCGCCCGGCGCCCGGCCTCTACGACCTGAGCCCGGAGGATCTGTCCGAGGCCCTGCCCGGCCAGCCCGCCTACCGGGCCCGCCAGGTGTGGCAGGCCCTGTACGCCACCGGCCGGCGCCCGGCCGACATGACCAACCTGCCCCGGGATCTGCGGGCCGAGCTGGAGGGCCGCTTCCCGCCGGCGCTGGTCCGGCGGGCCGAGTCGGTGTCCGACGACGGCCAGACGCTGAAGTGGCTGTGGGCGGCCGCCGGCGGGGCGTCGCTGGAGACGGTGCTGATGCTCTACCCCGACCGGGCCACGGCCTGCGTCTCCAGCCAGGCCGGCTGCGCCATGAACTGCAGCTTCTGCGCCACCGGTCAGGCCGGCTTCAAGCGGAACCTCTCGACCGGCGAGATCCTGGAGCAGGTCGCCGCCGCCCGCCGGGCGGCCGAACCCCGGCGGCTGTCGAA
>JAKAXN010000445.1:1116-4014 GCA_021816565.1 Actinomycetes bacterium | reverse complement strand
CGCCCCACCGGATCAGCCCGAGGCCAGCTCCTCGTCGGTCACCCGCAGGGCGTTGGCGTCGATGTCCACGCCGGGGCCCATGGTGGAGCTGACGGCGACGGACTTGATGTAGCGGCCCTTGGCGGCGGAGGGCTTGACCCGCTGCACCTCGTCGATGACCGCCCGGAAGTTCTGCAGCAGGGCGGTGCGGTCGAAGCTGACCTTGCCGATGGGGACCTGCACCACGCCGCGCGAGCGGGTGTCGGCCCGGTACTCGACCCGGCCGCCCTTGAAGTCGGTCACGGCCTTGCCCACGTCGGTGGTGACGGTGCCGGTCTTGGGGTTGGGCATCAGGCCCCGGGGGCCGAGCTTGCGGCCCAGCCGGCCGACCTGGCCCATCAGGTCCGGGGTGGCGATGGCCACGTCGAAGTCCATGAACCCGCCGTCGACCTGGGCCACCAGGTCGTCGGCGCCCACCACGTCGGCTCCGGCGGCCCGGGCGTCGTCGGCCGCGGCCCCGGCGGCGAACACCGCCACCCGCACCGTCTTGCCGGTACCGGCCGGCAGGGCCACGGTGCCGCGCACCACCTGGTCGGCCTTGCGGGGGTCCACACCGAGGCGGATGGACAGCTCCACCGTCTCGTCGAACTTGGCCGGGGCCAGGCTCTTCACCAGGTCCAGGGCCTCGATCGGGCTGTAGGTGCGGGTGCGGTCGAAGCGCTTGGTGGCGTCGACGTACTTCTTACCGTGCTGCGACATCTCGTCTCCCTCGGGTAGTAGGAACGGGCGGGGCGAGGTGGTCCCCGGCCTCGTCGGAACTGTGGCCGGTGCTAGCCGACCGTGATGCCCATGGAGCGGGCGGTGCCGGCGACCTGGGCCTTGGCCGCCTCCATGTCGTTGGCGTTGAGATCGGGCATCTTGGTGCGGGCGATCTCCTCCAGCTGGGCCTCGGTGATGCTGCCGGCGGTCTCCTTGCCGGTGGTCTTGGCCCCTTTTTCCACACCTGCGGCCTGGCGGATCAGGACCGGGGTGGGAGGGGTCTTCAGCACGAAGCTGAAGGTCCGGTCCTCGAAGATGGTGATCTCGACCGGGATGACCTGGCCGACCTTGTCCTCGGTGGCGGCGTTGTACTGCTTGACGAAGTCCATCGTCTGCACGCCGTGGGGACCGAGGGCGGTACCTACCGGCGGGGCCGGGGTGGCCTTGCCGGCCGGCAGTTGGATCTTGACAATGGCGGTAACTCGGCGCTTGGCCAACTCGTGTCTCCTCTAAGCCCTTTAAAGCTTCGCGACCTGGGCGAAGTCCAGCTCCACGGGGGTCTCCCGCCCGAAGATGTTGACGAGGACCTTGAGCTTGAGCTGGTCCTCGTTGATCTCGGCGATGGTGCCGCTGAAGTCGGCGAACGGCCCTTCCTTGACCCGGACCGACTCGCCCATCTCGTACTCGAACCCCCGGGGCCGGCTCTTGCGACCACCGGCCGCCGCCTCGCCCTCTTCGGCCTTGACCTGCAGGATGTTCTCGACTTCCTTGCGCGACAGCGGCGTGGGGCGGGCCCCGAGACCGACGAAGCCGGTGACGCCGGGCGTGTTGCGCACCACGTACCACGAGTCGTCGTCGAGCTCGATGCGCACCAGGAGGTAGCCGGGGAAGACCTTCTTCGAGACGACCTGCTTCTTGCCGTTCTTGAACTCGATGACGTCTTCCATGGGGATGACGACCTCGAAGATGCGCTCCTCCATGTTCATGGAGGCGATGCGGCTCTCGAGGTTGGACTTCACCTTGTTCTCGTAGCCGGCGTAGCTGTGGATCACGAACCACTGCCCGGGCCGGTCGTAGGGGCTCTCCGGCGGGGCCGGGGGCAGGTCCTCGTCGACGGCTTCGGGATCGGTGGCGTCGGTCTGGCCGGGGACGGCCTCCTCCACGGACGGGTCGTCCTCGCCGCGGGCTTCGGGGAGCTCGTCGGGCACGACCTCGTCGGCGGTCACCTCTGACCCGCCCGGGAGCGCGTTCTCATCATCGGAAGAAAAGGATTCGTTGTTCGACATGCCGCTACTTGAATAGATAGGAAGCGAGTTTGGAGAAGCCCAGGTCCAGGCCGAAGATCAGAGCCATCAGCACCGCCAGGGCCAGGAACACCACGATCGAGTAGTTCGCGGTCTCCTCCCGGGTGGGCCAGGCTACCTTGCGCAGCTCGACGTTCACCTCGTGGAGGAACTGACGGGGGGTGGTGCGCCGACCGGCCGCAGAAGCAGTCGGGCGGGAAGCCGGCCGACGTTCCTCCGGCTCCGCCTCAGGCTGGGTGGGGAGGCCGTCCACGGCCCCCTCGCCCTGGCTTTGCGCCAGCCGCCTCTGTTGTCGGTTCATGCTCACGATCGTGTCTTCTCGCGGGTCGGGGAGCAGGGCAGGAGGGACTCGAACCCCCAACCGCCGGTTTTGGAGACCGGTGCTCTGCCAAATTGAGCTACTGCCCTCTGCAGACATCCTGCGGTGGGGTCCGTCTGAGAGGATAGCACCGCTGCGCCCGGCTGAACCGGGCGGGATCCCGGAGCCACCGGCCCGGCGGGTGTGAGCGCAGGTCAGCCGGCGTGGAGCGCCCGCCCGATCGGGAGGGGCCGGGGCGGGCTCAGACGCCGACGGTGGCGAGAGGTCCGACCGGCGCCTGGCGGCCGCCGGGGCCACCCCAGTCGGGCATCAGGGTCAGATGGTCGGCCAGCACCACGAGCTGCTCGGTGGCCAGCTTGAAGGTGAGCACCCAGTACGGACCGTAGCGGCCGACCGCGGTGAGCGGCACCGAGGCCAGGCCGGCCAGGCCCTCGCGCAGGGCGGCCAGCGACCGGCGGGGCATCCGGCCGGCCCGCAGCCGCCGGCCGTCGATGATCATCTCCACCGGGGCGGTGGATCCGGCGGCCACCTCGGCGG
>JAKAXN010000445.1:0-1106 GCA_021816565.1 Actinomycetes bacterium | reverse complement strand
CTCGGCGGAGGGGGCCCTCAGGCCGGTCACCCCCGAGCCGGTGGCGGCGATGTCGCGCAGGGCGGCCATCTGCTCCGTCTCGTGGTCCCGCTTGGCCCGTCCCTCGGCGCGGCGCCAGGCCCGCCGTTCGGAGAGGGAGAGGTTGTCCAGAGGGTCGCGACTGTTCCAGGTCGTCATGGCAAATCCCTTGGGGTCTCACCGGGGTGGGGGGACATCCCGGTCATAAAACTCAATACCCATAACTATCCGGGCTGCCAGTGAATTTCGGCCGTATCGCCGCCGTTCCTTTGCGGATGTGACCACAAACACCGTCCCGGCGCGCCGATACACGACGTTGCGGCGGAACCGGACAGCGCGGCGGGTCAGGCGGGGATCAGCTGGCGTGGGGCAGGCCCAGCCGGCGGCGGCTGAACCACACGATCACCCCGGCCGCCCCGGCCGCGGTGATCCCGCCCACGCAGGCGGCCCGCACCGCCCAGGAGGCGGCGAAGGCGTCGTCGCCGGCGGCCTCCAGGGCCCGCAGCAGCTCGGCGATCCCGCCGGCGGGCAGGTCCACCGTGTCGCCCCTCATGGAGCGCATGGTGCGCAGCACCCGGCGGTAGGCGGCCACCTCGGCCTGGCAGCGCAGGCAGGTGGTCACGTGGGCCGCGGCCCGGGGGTCGGTGTCGGTCTCGCCGGCGGCGATCTGGGCCACCGCGTCGACGGCGTCGCGGCAGGCCGCGGTGCGCAGCGGGATGATCTCAGCCAGCGTGCGCATCGATCACCTTCCCGCCATCGGCGGCGTCGGCCCGGCCGGGGGCGCGCCGCCCGGAGTCGAAGGCCTCGTCGGCGGCCAGGACCTCGCGCAGGCGGCGGCGGGCCCGGTGCAGCCGCACCTTGGCGGCGGCCTCGCTGATGCCCAGCTCCTTGGCGATGGCGCCGTGGGGCAGGTCGTAGATGTCGCGCAGCACGATCACCTGGCGCAGCCGCCACGGCAGGTCGGCCAGGGCGGCGGCGATGTGGGCCCGGTCGTCGGAGCCGGCCAGGCGGCGCTCCGGGTCGATCTCCGGGCGGATGTCCACCACCGGCTCGTCCTCCGAGAGGACCTCGGTGCGGTGCCGGGCCCG
>JAKAXN010000444.1 GCA_021816565.1 Actinomycetes bacterium | reverse complement strand
AGTCGTAGAGCAGACGCGACCGGTCGGACAGCACCGCGATGGGGGTGTCGGTACCCATGGAGCCGATCGGCTCCATGCCCGTGCGGGCCATGGGGCCCACCAGGATCTTCAGATCCTCGGTGGTGTATCCGAACAGCCGCTGGTGGGTCACCACCGAGGCGTGCTGGGGGGTGAGGGTGAAGCGGGGAGGCAGGTCGTCGAAGTGGATCTGGTTCTCGGCCAGCCAGTCGGCGTAGGGATGCTCGGAGGCCAGGCCGGACTTGATCTCCTCGTCGGCCACGATGCGGCCCTGGGAGGTGTCCACCAGGAACATGCGGCCCGGCTGCAGGCGACCCCGCTGCACCACCTTGGAAGCCGGGATGTCGAGCACCCCGACCTCGGAGGCCATGACCACCAGGCCGTCGTCGGTGACCCAGTAGCGCGACGGGCGCAGGCCGTTGCGGTCGAGGACGGCTCCGATCACCGTCCCATCGGTGAAGGCGATCGACGCCGGCCCGTCCCACGGCTCCATGACCGCGGCGTGGAACTGGTAGAAGGCCCGCCGGGCCGGATCCATCGTGCGGTGGTTCTCCCACGCCTCGGGGATCATCATCAAAACGGCGTGGGGGAGGGACCGCCCGCCCAGGTGGAGCAGCTCCAGCACCTCGTCGAAGCTGGCCGAGTCGCTGGCGCCGGGGGTGACGACGGGGAAGATGCGCTCGATGTCGCCGGGCAGCACGTCGCTTCGCAGCAGCGCCTCCCGGGCCCGCATCCAGTTGCGGTTCCCCTGGAGGGTGTTGATCTCCCCGTTGTGGGCGACAAAGCGGTAGGGGTGGGCGAGAGGCCAGCTGGGGAACGTGTTGGTCGAGAACCGACTGTGGACCAGTGACAGTGCGGTGTCGACCCGCTCGTCGTTGAGATCGGGGAAGAAGTGCCGGACCTGGGGGGCGGTGAGCATCCCCTTGTAGACGATGGTGCGGCCGGACAGGGAGGGGAAGTAGACCCCCTCGACCTCGTGCTCGATGCGCTTGCGCAGGACGAATGCCCGCCGCTCGAGGTCGAGCCCCTCGCAGTCTCCGGGGCCGCTGACGAACAGCTGGTGGAACGCCGGCATGGCGTCCCGGGCCATGGTCCCGAGGTCGGAGTCGTCGACGGGCAGTTCCCGCCATCCGAGGAGGTTCATCCCCTCCTCCTCGATGATCCGGGCGATGACCCGGTCCCATCCCTCCGACCGGGCCGGGATGAAGGCGATGCCGGTGGCGTAGCGCCCGGGCGCGGGCAGCTCGAAGCCGGCCACCTCCCGGTAGAACCGGTCGGGAACCTGGATGAGGATGCCGGCCCCGTCGCCGGTGTTGGTCTCTGCTCCGGACGCTCCCCGGTGCTCCAGGTTGCAGAGGCTGTCGAGGCCGAGCTGGACCATGCGGTGGGTGCGCCGACCGTGCATGTCCACCACGAACGCCACGCCGCAGGCGTCGTGCTCGAAGTCGGGTCGGTACAGCCCGATGGGCGGATTCGGTGAAGCCAATTGGCGTCCTTCCGGGGATCGGTGTTCTGGTCCTCGCGCGAAGGGACGACGCTGGCCCTTGCTGCGACCTCCGATCATAGGCGATCACCGGGCCG
Source organism: Actinomycetes bacterium (assembly GCA_021816565.1). The sequence goes on along the minus strand of JAKAXN010000444.1, from coordinate 2,428 downwards.
GTCCGAAGTGGTTAAAAAATCCTCACATTTCGGGCAGGGGCCCCAACCGGGGCGGAGAAGTCATACGGGGCTCAAACAGCCGCCGGGCGGCGGCGCCAGAAAGGGACTGTTCGAGGTGGTGACGCCGATCACTGCGGTTGACGAGCGCGCGCTCGGGGCCGACGACGTACTGATCCTGCCGTCGGGCGACGCCTCCGGCGCGCCTCCAGGCGACCGCCGGTACCGTCCCGACGTCGAGGGGCTGCGGGCGGTGGCGGTGGCGCTGGCCGTCCTGTACCACGCCGACCTCCTGCACATGCACGGCGGCTACGTCGGCGTCGACGTCTTTTTCGTCATCTCCGGCTTCGTCATCACCGGGATGCTCCTCCGGGAGCGGGCCACCACGGGCCGCACCGGCCTGGCCGACTTCTACGGCCGGCGGGCCCGGCGGATCCTGCCGGCGTCGACGCTGGTGCTGGTGGCCACGGTGCTCATGTCCTACGCCTGGCTGGGCTTCCTGCGCGGCGATGCCATCGCATCCGACGCCAAGGCCGCGGTGCTGTACGTGGCCAACTTCCACTTCATCGCCAACGGGACCAACTACATCAACTCCCAGCAGCCCCCCTCGCCCCTGCAGAATTACTGGTCGCTGGCGGTGGAGGAGCAGTTCTACCTGATCTTCCCGACGCTGTTCATCCTGGTCACGCGCGTCGGACGGCGCTTCGACCTGAGAGCCCGCATGGCCGTGGTCCTGACCGCTGCGGTCGGCGCCTCGCTGGCCTGGTCGGTGGTGCAGACCTCCTCGAACGCTACCGCCGCCTACTTCTCGCCGCTCACCCGGGCCTGGGAGCTGGGCCTCGGCGCCCTCATCGCCCTGGCCGGCCACCAACTGGCGCGCGTCCCCCGCAGGTGGGGCGCGGCCGCCAGCTGGCTGGGGCTGGGCGGGATCCTGGCCAGCGCCTTCGTCTACAACAGCTCCACCCCCTATCCGGGATCGGCCGTCATCCTGCCCGTGGCCTGCACCGGACTGGTCATCGCCGGCGGCACCGCGGCCGCCGGATCGGGGGCGGAGAAGCTCCTGGCGTGGTCCCCGGTCCGCCGGCTGGGCCAGCTGTCGTACCCGCTGTACCTGTGGAGCTGGCCGCTGCAGATGCTCTTCGCCCAGCACTACGCCCGCACCCTGTCGGCGGGCACCCGGGTCGGGATAATCATCCTGGCCCTGGTCCTGGCCGACGTCACCTACTCCCTCGTCGAGAACCCCATCCGCCACGCCCGGCTGCTGGTCCGCAACCGCTGGCTCAGCATCGCCACCGGCCTGGCACTGACCGGCTCCGCCTTCCTCGTGGTGGCGATCGAGCGGAGCGTGCACCCGTGACCCCGGTCCCCTCCAGTCGCAGAAAGGCCAGTCCGATCCCCTTGCTCCACCTCACCCGTTCCACCCCCACCCGCCCGGCGCGCACGCTGGGAGTGGGATTGGCCCTGGCCCTGGCCGCCGGTAGCGCGCTGACCGCCTGCGGGTCCGGTTCGGCCACGTCCGCGGTGACCACCCCGGCCGCCGCCACTCCTGCTGCAGCCGCCACCCCGGCCGCAGCCGCCGCCCCGGCCGGCAGCGTCGGGGGCGCGTCAGCGGGCAGCATCCCGTCGGCGGTGCCCCTGCAGCAGGTCGAGCAGCTGGTCGCCGCCGCGCCGTCCATCAAGTCGGTGCCGGCCGACGTGCGGCCCTCCATCGTGGACGCCCCGAAGGACTCCGAGTTCGGGATCCTCGGCAGCCACGGCTGCCTGCCGGTGTACTCGACGACCTCGATCGACCCCGCCCACTGCGTGTTCGGTGATCCGAACGGCGCCCACACCATCGTGCTGCTCGGCGACTCCCACTCGGCCATGTGGCTGCCCGCCCTGGATGCCGTCGGGCAGCGGATCGGCTGGAGGGTCATCGACTTCAACAAGGTGAGCTGCCCGGCCGCGGTGGCCACCGTGTACCTCAAACAGCTGTCCCGGCCGTACCGCGAGTGCGCCACGTGGATCAACTGGGTGATCTCCGAGGTGAACAACGTCTTGAAGCCGAGCATCTTCATGACCACCAGCGAGACCAACTACAAGATCGTCTCCGGCGGGTCCTACCAGGAGGGTCTTACCAGGCTGCTCCAGAGCATCACAGTGCCGGGTGTCAGGAAGGTCGTGCTGGGCGACATGCCCTACCTGGCCCAGGACGGCCCCGACTGCCTGGCCGCCCACATGAGCGACGTCCAGGCGTGCTCGCTGCCCGAGTCGGCTGCCATCAACAAAGCCGGACGGTCCGCCGAGATGGCCGCCGCGGCGGCATCGGGCGCGGCCTACATCAACGTGGTGCCGTGGTTCTGCTCGTCGATCTGCACGGCCATCGTGGGCAACATGATCATCAACCAGGACGGCCAGCACATCACCCGCACCTACTCGCAGTTCCTGAGCG
>JAKAXN010000443.1 GCA_021816565.1 Actinomycetes bacterium | reverse complement strand
CGTGAGCTGCCCCCTGAAACCTTCTTCCCCAGCGACGGAGTCGGTGTCGAGATCGCCCGGCGCATCTGCGCCGACTGCCCCGTGAAGGAGCCGTGCCTGGAGTACGCGCTCTACAACCGGATCGAGCACGGCGTCTGGGGCGGGGCGTCCGAGCGGGAGCGCCGCCGGATCGCCCGCCAGCGCCGCGGCCTGCAGCACGTCGCCGCCGAACAGCACATCTGACCTCCGGGGCCACCCCCGCTCCTCCTCGCTCCCGGCGCCGACCGGTGGTCCCCGGCCGGCGTCGGGCCGCCTGGTACCGTCCGCCCATGGATCGCATCCAGTGCCAGTGGTGCCGGGCCCAGAACGACGTGGACGCCACCACCTGCTCCACGTGCGGGGCGCCGCTGGACGCCCGCAACCTGGTGAGCGACTCCGGGTGGCGGGAGGCCCCCCGCCTGCGGGACATGACCGAGTTCCGCTTCTCCAGCAGCACCTGCCAGGTCGAGGGCCAGCTGGTCCCGGTGGCGGAGATCAACCTGGCGCCCGGGGACTGGGTGTTCTTCGAGCACCACGTGCTGCTGTGGAAGGACGAGGGGACCCCGCTCAGCGCCTTGAACAGCGGCGGCGGCCTGAAACGCATGCTCGGCGGCATGCCCCACGTCATCTCAGTCGCCTCCGGGCCGGGCCGGGTGGCGTTCTCCCGGGACGCCTCCGGCGAGGTGGTGGTGCTGCCCCTGCACCCGGGGATGGAGATCGACGTGCGCGAGCACGCCTTCCTGGTGGCGTCCCACTCCATCAGCTACAGCTTCGAACGCATCAAGGGCATGAACAACGTCCTGCACGGCGAGGGCATGTACCTGGACCGCTTCGTCACCGCCGGTGAGCAGGGCATCCTGCTCCTCCACGGCTACGGCAACGTCTTCGAGCGCACCCTCGGGGAGGGGGAGAAGATCCTGGTCGAACCGGGCGGGTTCCTCTACAAGGACTCCACGGTCAGCATGAACACGGTGCAGCAGAACGTCCGCACCGGGATGATGCGCCACGGTATGTACCTGGCCGAGATGACCGGGCCGGGCCGGGTGGGGATCCAGTCCATGTACGTCCACCACGCCACCGCCTAGGGACCGGGGACCCGACGTGACCGACCCCGGCAACCATCCCGGCCCCGGCGGGGCCAGCTACCCCGGCGGGGACTACGTCTGCCGCTACTGCCGCCAGCCGGGCGACCCCGGCGCCATGAGCTGCCCCCACTGCGGGGCCCCCCTCGACGTGGCCCGGGCCGTCAGCCGGTCCGGCTGGCAGGAGCAGCCACCGATCCGGGACATGGCCCGCATCCAGTTCGGCGCCTCCACCTGCCAGATCGAAGGCAGCTACGTCCCGACCGCCGACTTCAACCTGCGGGGCCCGGAGTGGATCTACTTCTCCCACCACAGCGTGCTGTGGGCCGAACCGGGCGTGCACATGGAGGCCATGCCCATGGCCGGCGGGTGGAACCGGGTGCGCTCCGGCCTGCCGCTGGTGATGCTGCAGGCGAGCGGCCCGGGCCACCTGGCCCTCTCCGAGGACGCCCCCGGTGAGATCGTGGCGCTGCCCCTCCAGCCCGGCCAGTCGGTGGTCGTGCGCGAGCACCGGTTCCTGGCGGCCACCGCCAACGTGGCCTACACCTGGCAGCAGTCGGGCATCTGGTTCGTGACCGGTTCGGGCGACGAGTCCGAGACCCACTTCCCCCTCGGCTACAACGTCGACGTCTTCTCGGCGTCCGCCACCCCCGGCCTGCTGCTCCTGCACTCGCCGGGAAACACGTTCATCCGGGACCTGGCCCAGGGCGAGACCATATGCATCCAGCCCACCGCCCTGCTCTACCGCGACCCCACGGTCGGGATGGCGCTGCACCTCGAGTACCCCAACGCCGGGAACATGGCGTGGGGCTTCGGCCGATTCAGCTACCGGCAGGTCTGGCTGCGGCTGTGGGGCCCCGGCCGGGTGGCGGTGCAGTCGGTGTTCGAACGTCCCGAGACCAGCGAGGCCATCACCAACAGCTCGCCGGCGACCGTCGCCCGCTGGTAGGACCGCGCCGCCCGTCGCCACCTCCGGCCCGACCGTGGTAGCATCGACGCAGATGTACGGCTTCCAGACCACCGGACTGCTTCTTCTGCCGTAGGCGAGCACCACATATCGGTGCTCGCCGAAACCTCCTGTGCCCTTGGGCCAGGAGGTTTTTTCGTTTTCCCAACCCGACCCGAGGTTCGCAGATGCCCTACCAGTACCCGACCCCGTGCGACATGCCATTCGAGCGCTACCAGCCGTTCCGGCCCTTCGAGCTGGCCGGGATCACCGACTTCCGCCGCACCTGGCCGGACCGGCACCTCGAGCACGCCCCCATCTGGTGCAGCGTGGACCTGCGGGACGGCAACCAGGCGCTGATCGACCCCATGGACCCGACCCGCAAACTGCGGTTCTTCGAGACCCTGGTGGGGATGGGGTTCAAGGAGATCGAGGTGGGATTCCCGGCCGCGTCCCAGCCGGACTTCGACTTCATCCGCCAGATCATCGAGGAGGACCGCATCCCCGATGACGTGGCCATCCAGGTGCTGGTGCAGTGCCGGCCCGAGCTGATCGAGCGGACCTTCGAGGCCATCGCCGGGGCCCGCCACGCCATCGTGCACTTCTACAACTCCACCAGCGTCCTGCAGCGGCGGGTGGTCTTCGGCCTGGACCGGGGCGGCATCACCGACATCGCCACCAGCGCGGCCCGGCTGGTCAGGAAGTACGAGCAGACCATCCCCCAGACGAAGGTCAGCTACGAGTACTCCCCGGAGAGCTTCACCGGGACCGAGCCGGATTACGCGGTCGAGATCTGCTCCGCCGTCATCGACGTCATCGACCCCGACCGCGACAACAAGATCATCATCAACCTGCCCAACACCGTCGAGATGTTCGGGCCCAACGTGTACGGCGACGTGATCGAGTACGTGCACCGCAACCTGCCCCGCCGCGACGCCGTCACCTTGAGCGTGCACCCCCACAACGACCGGGGCACCGCGGTGGCCGCCGCCGAGCTGGCCCAGCTGGCCGGTGCCGACCGGGTGGAGGGGACGCTGTTCGGCAACGGGGAGCGCACCGGCAACGTGGACGTGGTGACGCTCGCCATGAACCTCATGACCGAGGGCATCGACCCCGAGCTGGACCTGCACGACATCGACCATCTGCGCCAGGTGGCCGAGTACTGCAACCGGCTGCCCGTCCACCCCCGCCACCCCTACGCCGGTGACCTGGTCTACACCGCCTTCTCCGGCTCCCACCAGGACGCCATCAAGAAGGGCATGGGCGCCCTGCCCCCCGACTACGGGCAGTGGGAGGTGCCCTACCTGCCGATCGACCCCAAGCACGTCGGGAGGACCTACGAGGCCATCATCCGGGTGAACAGCCAGTCGGGCAAGGGCGGGGTGGCCTACCTGATGGACTTCGAGCACAACCTGGACCTGCCCCGGGGCCTGCAGGTGGAGTTCTCCAAGACGGTGCAGGCCATCACCGAGTCCACCGGCACCGAGATCAAGCCGGGGGAGTTGTGGGACGCCTTCACCGCGAGCTACTTGCCCGACGACGCCGGGGTGCGCTTCATCTCGAGCGAGGTCTCCTCGAAGGAAAATGGGACCTCGGTGGTCGCCCAGGTGCTCGTCGACGGCCAGCATCGCACGGTGACCGGCCAGGGCAACGGACCGGTGGACGCCCTGGTCAACGGGCTCCGGGCGGAACTGTCGCTGGAGATGACCGTTGACGACTACCACGAGCACGCGCTCACCTCGGGAGCCGAGGCCAGCGCCGCGGCCTACGTGCAGGCCACCGGCCCCGGCGGCGTCCAGCTGTGGGGCGTGGGCATCCACTCGAGCATCCTCGACGCCACGCTGGCGGCCGTCATCTCTGCGGCCAATCGGCTGCGTGATCGCCAGGTAGGCTGAGGCGCTATGTCCATGCCGACCTCCGAAGAGCAAGCCCCGCCGCGCGGTCACGTCCGGGTCGTCTATCTGGGCCCGGTGGCGCCGCACTGGC
>JAKAXN010000442.1 GCA_021816565.1 Actinomycetes bacterium | reverse complement strand
ACCTGGATGTGGGACGCCACCAGGGTCACGCAGGGCACCGGATGGGTGCCCACGGTGGTCTTGGTGACGTTGGCGTAGATGTCCACGTCGGATCCGGGCTGCAGGTAGCCAGCCAGCCCGGCGGCGCCGTTGGGCAGGGTGACCGCCACGCTCTCGTCGCCCTGGGGCGGGGCCAGCGGCCCGGCGTCGGGACTGAGGTCCGACGACTGGATGGCGGTGCCCGACGGCAGCGAGTGGACCAGCGACTGCTGCTCCAGCTGGGCCAGCGAGGTGACGTCGGAGGGCTTGACCTGCCCGGACGGCACGGACTGCACCGACACCTTCTTGGACTCGATGAGGCTCTCGCCGCTGGTCCCGGCGGTGACCGGCCCGGTGGTGACGACGAGGGTGGAGGTGGCCCCGCCGGCGGCGGTGAGGCGGGCCGAGCCGCCCCGGCTCGAGCTGCCGCTGTGCAGGGACACCACCACCAGCCCGGCCCCGAGAACGAACACCGCCACCCCTATGACGATCAGCATGGTCGACCGTTTAGACACCCAGCACCTTTCCTTCCTGCCCCGACCCGTTTCGCGCGAAAAGCCGATGGATCATCCGGTGTCCCGGATTGTCGGACAGCACGCAACGCAAGTGAATAGTCCTTTTGACCCGTTGATTCCGCCGCCCCGTTGTCCGAATGTTCCGGTGGGGACAGGTCCGTCGGTGGACCTCCGGAGAAGCTTGGTAAGGGTGCAGATGACCATTAAACGGTCGAAACCGGCCGGCGTACACAGGAGACACCGCGGTGACGAGCGGGGCGCCTCGGCCGTGGAGTTCGCCATCGTCGTGCCGGTCTTCCTACTTTTCCTGATCGGGATAATCCAGTACGGAACCATCTTCCTGGTCCGCAACCAGATGACCCAGGCCGCCTCCGACGCCGCCCGGGTGGCGGTCACGGCCAGCACCATGACCGCGGCGGAGACCGCGGCCAGCACCGCCCTGGCCCAGGACCTGACCCACGACGGGGCCGGGCTGATGTCGGCCGACTGCTCGAACAGCGCGGTCAGCTGTACCGCCCTACCGGCCTCGTCCTGCAACGCCCCGTCGGGCTACCAGTGCCTCCAGGTCACCGTCACCTACAACTACTCGCAGGACCCGGTCATCGCCATACCGCTCCTGCCGACCCCGACCACCATCACCGCCACCTCCACCGTTCTGGTCGGCAACGGAAATCTGCAGTGACCCCGGCCGGGAGGAGAGACGAGCGGGGCGCCATCGCGGTGGTGGCGGCCATCGCCATGACCATGATCCTGGCCGCCACCGCCCTCAGCTTCGACATCGGGCGGGAGGTGGACACCAACCGGGCGGTACAGGCGCTGGCCGATGCCGTCGCCCTCGACGCCGCCAACTTCGTCGACGGGACGGCCGCCACCGCCTCCGACCCCTACGACACCATCGGCGGCAACGCCTACGAGCTGGCCCAGGTCGTGCAGTACGAGGCGACCCAGAGCGCCCTGCGGAACAACGTCAGCACCACCGACCTGCCCTCCGACTACGTGACCATCGGATCGTGCCCGACCACGTCGTCGTGCACGACGAACTTCACCGCGGTCATGACCTGCCCGCTCACCACCACGCTGCCCATGCCGGCCACCAGCGCCGGGACCGGGGCCGGGGAGGCCTGCACCCCGGTGGCGGGGGCCGACCAGACCACCGCCATCAACGCGGTCAGAGCGACCGCCAGCTCCGTGACCAGCTTCGTGTTCCAGGCCGGCAACGCCACCTCCTCCCGGGATGCCACCGCCGTGCGCAGCTTCGCCGGGGGGCCGCAGCGCATCCCGGTGTCGGCGTTCAGCATCGGTTCCACCCTGCTGGATCTGAGCAACCCGGTGGTCGACGACCTGCTCAGCCTGGTGCTCGGCCCGAGCGCCGCCAACATCTCCGTGCTCAGCTACAACGGGCTGGCCGGCGTTTCGGTCTCGCTCGGCGACATCCTCGCCGCCAACGTCGGAGTCGGGAGCATGTACAACCTGCTCAACACCGCGGTGTCGCCGTCCACCCTGCTGGGCTACACCTACAACGCCCTGATCGCCCAGAACACCGCCGGTGCCCTCACCGCCGCCGGCCAGCTCAACACCGCCCTCGGGGTCACCGGAGCGGGTTCCACGGCCATCACCGACACCACAGCCATCAAGCCGTGCCAGCTGATCGACCTGACCGGCGGACAGAGCGCCTGCGGGGTGACCGGCAGCGCCCTCACCACGGCGGCGTTCGCCCAGCTCACCCCGGCCAGCGTGCTCACCGCCATCGTGGGGCTGTCGGTGGCCAACCAGAGCAGCGGCATCGGGCTCAACGTCAGCGGCCTGGGCCTGCTCAACATCAAGCTCAGCGCCGTCTCCCCCATGGCCAGCGCCGGCCCCGGCCCGGCCAACGACCCCTGCCCGGCCGGCATGACCCCCTGCCCGGTGACCGCCACCGACACGCAGATGACGGCCACCCTCTCGGTGGCCAACATCGACCTGGGGGTGGCCTCGGTGGGCCTGACCATCCAGGCCACGGCGGCCGACGCCACCGGCACCCTGACCGGGGTCGGCTGCGGCACGTCGCCGGCGGGCGAGACGGCGACCATCTCGGGAAGCACCGACGCGGCCACGCTGTCGACCCTGTTCGACATCAACCTGCTGGGGGTGCCCATCGACGACACCACCACCGTCGACGTAGGGGGCGCCACCTTCTCCAACACCTTCAACGGCCCTTTCGGGCCGGGTGAGCCGGCCCCCTGGTCGTCCACCAACACCAGCCCGGCCATCACCATCGCGCCCCCCTCGGGCCTGGTCAGCACGGTGCTCTCGCCGCTCACGGATCTGCTGGACACGGTCCTCGACCCGATCCTCAGCCCCCTGCTGAGCGCCCTCGGCGTCAACCTGGGCTACGCCACGCTCATCGACAACTACGTCAACTGCAACAGCGCGGTGCTGGCCGGCTGAGACCCGGCGCCACGGACCGTCCGACGCAGCCGCGGCGGCCACCCGGGCCGCCACCTCCTCCAGCGGGCCCGAGCCGTCCACCACCCGCCACCGCCGCGGGTCGGCGGAGGCCAGACGGGCGAAGCCCTCGTCGATACGGGAGTGGAACCCGCCCACCTCGGCCTCGATGCGGTCGTCGACCCCCCCGGCACCGGCCCGGCGGCCGGCCCGGCGGCGGGCCGCCTCGTCCGGGCTGACGGTGAGCAGGATCACCAGGTCCGGCTCCAGCCCGTCCGACGCCCACGACGACAGGCCGGCCAGCTCCCCCGGGTCCAGGCCCCGGCCGTAGCCCTGGTAGGCCACGGTGCTGCCGCTGAAGCGGTCGCAGACCACGTGGCGGCCGGCGGCCAGGGCCGGCTCGATGACCTCCTGCACGTGCTGGGCCCGGGCGGCCAGCATCAGCAGGGCCTCGGCCCGCGGGGCCACGGCCGGCAGGTCCGGGTCCAGCAGCAGGGCCCGGATGTGCTCGCCGGCGACCGTCCCGCCCGGCTCCCGGGTGAGCAGCGCGCCCAGGGAGTCGGCCAGGCGGGCGGCCTGGGTGGACTTGCCGCTGGCCTCGCCGCCCTCCAGGACGATGAAACGACCCCGCAGGGCGCCCGGCCGGGCGCTCAGCCCGAGGCCTTCTTCTTGGCCGCCTTCTTCGCCGCCGGGGCCTTCTTGGCCGCGGCCTTCTTGGCCGCGGCCTTCTTGGTCGCCGCCTTCTTGGTCGGGGCGGCCTTCTTGGCGGCCGCCTTCTTGGCCCGGCCCGGCCGGGGCGGGGCGGCCCGGCGGTCGGCCAGCAGCTCGGCGGCCCGCTCGGGGGTGATGCCCTCCACCGTGTCGCCCTTGCGCAGGGACGCGTTGGTGGTCCCGTCGGTGACGTAGGGGCCGAAGCGGCCCTCCTTGAGCACGATGGGGGCCCCGGAAGTGGGGTCGGCGCCGAGCTCGCGCAGCGGCGGGGCGGCCGCCCCCCGGCCCCGGCGGGTCTTCGGCTGGGCGAAGAGGGCCAGCGCCTGGTCCAGGGTCACGCTGAAGAGCTGATCCTCGCTCTCCAGGGACCG
>JAKAXN010000441.1 GCA_021816565.1 Actinomycetes bacterium | reverse complement strand
AGGTCCCGCTCCCCGTAGGCCCGCAGCGTGGCCACGAACAGCTCGGCCTTGGAGGCGAAGTGGGCGTAGATGGCCCCGCTGGTCAGGCCGGCGTCGGACGCGATCTCCGAGATGCTCGCCCCGTCGTAGCCGCGCCGGGAGAACGCCCTGGCCGCCGCGCCCAGGAGCGCCGCTCTGGTGTCCTCGGCCGCCACACCGGCTTTCCGGCCCATGGGCCCATGCTAGGGGTAAAGGGCCGCCCTTCATCCCCTTCTCAGCCCAGGTCGAGCCCTTTGAGCCAGTCCACCAGGACGGCGTTCACCTCATCCGCCCGCTCCTGCTGGACCCAGTGGCCGCAGCCGGGGAGCATGTGGCTGCCCCGCAGGCCGGGCAGGGTCGAGCGGTGCCGCTCGATGGCCCTGGCCCCCCAGATGGCCGGGCCGTCCCGCTCCCCGGCCATGAACAGGGACGGGACCTCGATGGGGCGGTTCCGCCACGGCTGCAGGTCGAGCCAGTCGCGGTCGACGTTGCGGTACCGGTTGAGGCCGCCCCTGAAACCGGTGCGCTCGAACTCGGCGACGTAGAAGTCCAGGTCCTCCTCCCCCATCCAGGCAGGCAGCTGCTCGGCCACGGGGAAGCGGTCGCGCATCATCTGACCCCGCCTCACGGTGGCGATGGTCGCCCCGCCCGGCACCCGCGGGGCGTCACCCGAGGCGGCCACGTAGAAGCCCCGCAGCCACGACCGCACGTCGAGCTCGGCCTCGGCCTCGGCCCGGCCGGGCTCCTGGAAGTAGGAGATGTAGAACTCCTCCTGCCCGTCGGGGCCGGCCAGGCCGGCGAACACGTCGGTCGGCCGCCGACCGCCGGGCGGGCTGTAGGGGACCGAGAGGAGGGCCACCGCGTGGAACACGTCCGGTCGCAGGAGCGCCGACGTGGCGGCGATCGGGGAGCCCCAGTCGTGGCCGACGATCACCGCCGCGGTCGCCCCGAGCTCCTCGACCACGCCCAGGTTGTCGCTCACGTGGCGCAGCATCGAGTACTCCTCCACGGCCAGCGGCGCCGACGACCGGCCGTAGCCGCGCACGTCGATGGCCACCGCCCGGAAACCGGCCCCGGCCACCGCCGGGATCTGGTGGCGCCACGAGTACCAGCTCTCGGGGAACCCGTGCACCATCAGCACCAGCGGGCCCTCGCCCTCCTCCACCAGGTGGATCCGGCAGCCTCTCGCGTCGATGACCCGGTGCTGCATCAGCCCCGCTCCCCGGCTCGGGCCGCGGCCTGCTCGGGGAACTCGGCCAGGCGCTTGGCCGCCACCAGCCCCCCGTCGACCACGATGGTCTGACCGGTGACGTAGGCGGAGTCACCCGAGGCCAGCCACACCGCCGCCCCGGCGATGTCAGCTGGAGTGCCGATACGACCCAGCGGGGTGATGGACGAGACGCTCGACGACACCAGGTCCAGGACCTGCTCCGCGGCGGTCGGGTCGTCGGCCACCCCCAGACCCCTGGCGAAGATGGGGGTGGCGATGCCGCCGGGGTTGATGCAGTTGACCCGGATGCCGAACGGCCCCTGCTCGAGGGCCACCGAGCGGGTGATGCCGATGACCCCGGCCTTGCACGCCGAGTAGATGTGCGGCCCCATGCCGCCCATCAGGCCGGCCACCGACGAGGTGGAGATGATCGAGCCGCCCCCCGACGCCTGCATGGCCCGGCAGGCGTGCTTCATACCGAACGCCACCCCCTTGAGGAGCACCGCCACCGTGCGGTCGAAGCCGGCCTCGTCGAGGTCGGTGATGGGGCCGGTCACCCCGCCGGAGCCGGCGTTGCCGACGAAGCAGTCCAGGCCGCCGAAGCCGGACACCGCGGCGTCCACGGCGGCGGCCAGGTCCGCCTCCCGGGTCACGTCGCAGGCCACGAACAGGCCGTCCACCGACTTGGCCACCCGCTCGCCGGCCGCCACGTCCAGGTCGGCCACCACCACCCGGGCCCCTTCCTCGGCGAAGCGGGTGGCGATGCCCTCGCCTATACCGCTGGCCGCCCCGGTGATGACTGCCCTCGTGCCTTCCAAGCGTCCCATGGCGCAGACGTTACGCCCCGGCGGAGGACCTCAGCGGGACCGCCGGCCGGGATGGGTAGCGTGTCACCGATGGCCCAGACGCCACGGCCGCTCAGCGCCGCCGAACAGCGCCGGGCCCGGATGCTCGTCGTGACCCGGCGCCGGGCGACCGGGCTGCTAGTCGCGGTCAGCGTGGCGTTCGCCCTGTCCACCGCCTTCATCGGCCGGGCCTCGTGGCTGTCGTGGGTGCAGGCCACGGCGGTGGCCTCCATGGTGGGCGGCCTGGCCGACTGGTTCGCGGTCACCGCCCTGTTCCGGCGCCCGCTGGGCCTGCCCATCCCCCACACCGCCATCGTGGTGGAGCGCAAGGACCGCTTCGCCGAGACGCTCGGCAGCTTCGTGCAGGAGAGCTTCCTGACCCCCGAGGTGGTGATCGCCCGGCTGCACTCGGCCGGCGCCCTGTCGCGCGCCGCGGCCTGGCTGGCCGACGAGCGCCACGCCCACGAACTGGCCGGTCGGGTGGCCGAAGCCCTGGCCGAGGCGGCCGACCTGCTGCGCGACGCCGACGTGCACGAGGTGCTCGATGCCCTGGTCCGCCAGAGGCTGGACCAGGTGGCGCTGTCGCCCGTCGCCGGCCGGACCCTCGGGCATCTCACCCGGGACGGCCGCCACGAGCCGGTCCTCGACGCCGCCCTGGAGGGCCTGGCCCGCTACATCCGGCTGCACGGGGCCGACATGCACCGCCGGCTCGGCATCCAGTCCCCGTGGTGGCTGCCCGGGTCGGTGAGCACCCGGATGGTGTCGAGGCTCCTGGACCGCAGCGAGACGGTGGTCAACGACATGGCGGCCGACCGTTTCCACCCCATCCGCCGCCAGCTGGGCGAGGGGTTGGAGAAGCTGGCGCTGCGCATGCAGCACGACCCCGAACTGACCCGCCGGGGCGAGGAGATCAAGGCCGAGTTCCTGACCCAGCCGACGGTGCGGGAGCTGGCCGCGGCGCTGTGGAGCGACGCCAAGTCGGAGCTGCAGCGCCAGTCCCTGGATCCCGAGTCGGAGCTGCGCCGGCGGCTGGCCGAGGTGATTCGCCGGATCGGCCAGCGGCTCAGCACCGACACCGAGCTGTCGGCGGCCACCGAACGGGCCGGCGAGGCCCTGATCCGGACGCTGCTCACCAACTTCGACGAGGAGCTGGTCGGCCTGGTCACCGGGACCATCGCCCGGTGGGACGCCTCCGACACCGCGGCCCGGCTGGAACTGCTGCTCGGCCCGGACCTGCAGTACATCCGCATCAACGGGACGGTGGTCGGGGCGGCCGCCGGCCTGGTGCTGCACGCCATCACCTACGTCGCCCACTGACCTCTCCGGTACGGTGCCGGTATGCGGATAGCCAATGTGGGCGGACGGGCCAAGCTGATCGTGGCGGCGAGCAGCGCGCTGGACGTGGAATCCGCCAGCGGCGGCCGGTTCGGCCCCGACCTGCCGGGGATCTACAACCGGTGGGCCGAGTTCCGCTCGTGGGCCGCGGATCCCGACGGGGGGAAAGGGGCGCCCCCGGCGGCCGCCGAGCCGTTCTCCGCATCCCTGGCCGGTCCGCCGTCGCCGGCCCCGCGCCAGGTGTTCGCGGTCGCCCTCAACTACGTGGACCACGCCGCCGAGTCGGGGTTCAAACCCCCGGAGAACCCGCTGTTCTTCACCAAGTTCGTCAGCTCGTTCAGCGGGCCGGTCACCGAGGTGGTGCTACCGGAGGGGAAGGTGGACTGGGAGTGCGAGCTGGTGGCGGTGATATCCCGGGCGGCCCGGCGGGTGGACCCGGCCGAGGGCTGGTCGTACGTGGCCGGCCTCACGGTGGGTCAGGACATCTCCGAGCGGGCGCTGCAGCGCAGCGGGCCGGCCCCGCAGTACAGCCTGGCCAAGTCCTATCCCGGTTTCGCCCCGACCGGCCCGGTGCTGGTCAGCCCCGACGAGTTCGACGACCCCGACGACCTGGCCATCGGCTGCGAGGTCAACGGTCAGGTGATGC
>JAKAXN010000041.1 GCA_021816565.1 Actinomycetes bacterium | reverse complement strand
TCGGCTCGGCCAACACCCGGATGCAGCGCCTGGGCATGGCCAACCTGGACTGGCTGGTGGTCCGGGACTTCCAGCTGATCGAGAGCGCCACCTGGTGGAAGGACGGCCAGGAGATCGAGACCGGCGAGCTGAAGACCGAGGAGATCGGCACCGAGGTGTTCTTCATCCCGGCCGCCGCCCACATCGAGAAGGCCGGCAGCTTCACCAACACCGAGCGCATGCTCCAGTGGCACCACCAGGCGGTGGAGCCGCAGGGGGACTGCCGCAGCGACCTGTGGTTCATCTACCACCTGGGCCGCATCATCCGCGAGAAGCTGGCCGGGTCCACCGACCAGATGGACCGGCCCCTCCTCGACCTCACCTGGGACTACCCGACGGCCGGGCCGTTCGAGGATCCCGTGGCCGAAGCGGTGCTGGCCGAGATCAACGGCTGGGACGCCGACGGCAAGCTGATCTCGACCTACGAGGCCCTGGAGGCCGACGGGTCCACGTCGTGCGGGTGCTGGATCTACGCCGGGGTGTACGCGGACGGGGTCAACCAGGCGGCCCGGCGCAAGCCCTACCTGGAGCAGGACTGGATGGCCCACGAGTGGGGTTGGGCGTGGCCGGCCAACCGCCGGATCCTCTACAACCGGGCGTCCGCCGACCCCTCGGGCCAGCCCTGGAGCGACCGCAAGGCGCTGGTGTGGTGGGACCAGGACGCCGGGAAATGGTCCGGCCACGACGTGGCGGACTTCCCACCGACCAAGAAGCCGGACTACCAGCCCCCCGAAGGGGCCGGTGGGGTGGACGGCCTGTCAGGCTCCGACCCGTTCATCATGCAGGCCGACGGGCGGGGCTGGCTGTACGCCCCGGCCGGGGTGGTGGACGGGCCGCTGCCCAGCCACTTCGAGCCGCAGGACTCCCCGTTCGGGAACCCCCTCTACGGCCACGACCGCAACCCGGCCCGCAAGATGTTCCCCATCCCGGGCAACGAGACCCAGCCGAGCGGTAACGAGCCGGGAGCGGAGGTGTTCCCCTTCGTCCTGACCACCTACCGGCTCACCGAGCATTTCACCTCCGGCGGCATGAGCCGCTGGGCCCCGTACCTGTCGGAGCTGCAGCCGGAACTGGCCGTCGAGGTGTCACCGGAGCTGGCCGTCGAGCGGGGCCTGGAGAACGGGGGGTGGGCGACGGTGGTCAGCGCCCGGGGGGCCATCGAGGCCCGGGTCCTGGTGACCGACCGCATGAGCCCGCTCCGGGTTCAGGGCCGCACCATGCACCAGGTGGGGATGCCCTACCACTTCGGGCCCAACGGCATGGCCACCGGCGATGCGGTCAACCAGCTCACCTCTTTCACCCTCGATCCCAATGCCCACATCCAGGAGGTGAAGGCCCTGGCCGTGGACGTGCAACCCGGACGGCGACCCCGGGGTCCGGCCCTCCTCGACTACATCGAGTCGTACCGCCGCCGGGCGGGGGTCACCGTCTCGACCGGAACGGAGCTGTAGATGGCACTGACCACCACCGGTACCCAGCCGGCCCGGTCGGCCGGGTGGGAGGACCACCCGCCCCGCATGGGCTTCTTCACCGACACCTCCATCTGCATCGGGTGCAAGGCCTGCGAGGTGGCCTGCAAGGAGTGGAACCACGTCCCCGACGACGGGCTCAACTTCACCGGGATGTCGTTCGACAACAGCGTGGGGCTGGGGGCCGACACCTGGCGTCACGTGGCGTTCATCGAGCAGCGCAAGCCGCTCGGCGGCCAGGACGCCATGGTCGACCACGACGGGCCGGGCGGTACCGACCTGCGATGGCTGATGGCATCCGACGTGTGCAAGCACTGCACCGACGCCGCCTGCCTGGACGTGTGCCCGACCGGGGCGCTGTTCCGCACCGAGTTCGGGACCGTGGTCGTCCAGGAGGACGTGTGCAACGGCTGCGGGTACTGCGTGCCGGCCTGCCCGTACGGGGTGATAGACCAGCGCAAGGACGACGGCCGGGTGTGGAAGTGCACCCTGTGCTACGACCGGTTGGAGGTCGGAATGGAGCCGGCCTGCGCCAAGGCCTGCCCCACCAACTCGATCCAGTTCGGGCCTCTGGACGAGCTGCGCGACCGGGCCGACAAGCGGGTGGCGCAGCTGCACGAGGGCGGCGTCACCGATGCCCGGCTCTACGGTCGCGACCCCGACGACGGGGTGGGCGGCGCCGGGGCGTTCTTCCTGCTCCTCGACGAGCCCGAGGTCTACGGCCTGCCCCCCGACCCGGTGGTCACCACCAGGGATCTGGGGTCCATGTGGAAGCGGGCGGCCCTGGCCGCGGCCGGGGTGATGGCCGGGGTGGCCGTCTCGGTCCTGGGAGGTAGATGACCGTGGGCCTGTCCGATGTGACCAAGGAGGGGCTGGTCCACGTCCGCCCGGACCGGGAGGCCATCATCGGGGCCAACGCCGGCGATGGCGGCCGGCCCCGGCGGCGCAAGCACACCGAGTCGGTGGTCCCCGAGCCGGAGTTCCGCTCCTATTACGGGCTGCCGGTGCTCAACAAGCCCACCTGGGAGCCGCTCGACATCGCCGGCTACCTGTTCCTGGGCGGCCTGGCCGGCTCCTCCTCGACGCTGGCGGCGGCCGCCGAGCTGACCGGCCGCCCGGCGCTGGCCCGGCCTCTCAAGTACGGGGCGGCCGGAGCCATCGGCCTGTCACTGGTCGCCCTGGTCCACGACCTGGGCCGGCCCGGCCGCTTCTACAACATGCTGCGGGTCTTCAAGCCCAGCTCCCCGATGAGCGTCGGATCGTGGATCCTCTCGCTCTACGGCCCGGCCGCCTTCGCCGCGGCGGGGCTGCAGCTGGCCGGCTCGGCCCTGCCCGGCCCGCTCGGCCGGGTGCTGTCGCGAACCGTGGTGGGCCGGCTCTCGCGGGCCGCCACGCTGGCTGCGGCCGTCACCGGCCCGGCCGTGGCCACCTACACCGCAGTGCTGGTGTCCGACACCGCGGTGCCGGCCTGGCACGGCGGTCACAGGGAGATGCCGTTCCTCTTCGCCGGATCGGCCTGCAGCGCCGGAGCCGGCCTGGGGCTGATGGCCGCCCCGGTGGCCGCCGCCGGCCCGGCCCGGCGGCTGGGGCCGGCCGCCGCCCTGGTGGAGCTGGGCGTGGGCCGCTTCATGCGCTCCCGGATGGGGCTGCCGGCCGAGACCTACGAGCAGGGGACCGCCGGCAAGCTGATGAAGGCAGCCGAGGCGGCCACCGTGGCGGGCGCCGTCGGGGCCCTGGCCGGCCGGCGCAGCCGGGCGGTGTCGGCGGTGTCGGGGGCGCTGCTGGTAGCCGGCTCGGCCCTGACCCGCTTCGGCATCTTCCACGCCGGCGTGCAGTCCGCCGAGGGTCCCAGGTACACGGTGGTCCCCCAGCGGGAGAGGGCGGACACGGACCGGGGATCAGCCTGAAAGGACACTTCCGGCTGGGCCCGTTTCCCCCAACAACCGGTTTGGGCTAATAATTGGGGCCACTTTCGGCAAGCCTGGGGAGGTTCCGGTGTCGCGCAGAACGCTGCACATGGTGGGAGCGGTCGGTTTGATGGCCGGGGTGGCGATCGCCGCCGGACCGTCCGCACTGGCGTCCACGCCGCACCACAGCACGGCCTCGCTGCCGGGCATCGGGCGCCTGATCCCGTCGGTCACCCACGAGGTGCTCCCGGTGCACGGCGGGACGGCGACCAGCCTCAACTGGTCCGGCTACGCCGTCCAGTCGGCGGGCCCGTCGTCGCCGACTCCGTCAAACCCCGGCGACATCACCGGCGTGACCACCCAGTTCACGGTGCCGTCGGCGGCCCTTCTGCCGCCCGGATTCGCCGCCACCTGGGCCGGCATCGGTGGGTACAGCACCTCCGACCTGATCCAGGCCGGCGTGGGGGAGAACTCCCTGATCACCAATCCCATCACCGGCCCCCAGTACTACGCCTGGTACGAGCTGCTGCCCAACTCGGAGACCCCGCTCACCAATTGCTCCGGCGACACCAGCTGCACCGTCACTCCTGGTGACAAGGTCACCGTCAACATCCAGCAGGTGTCAGGTGATACGTGGTCCGTGTCGCTGGTCGACGCCAACCGCTGGACCTGGCAGAAGAACGTCACCTACTCCTCCAGCAGGTCGTCGGCGGAGTGGATCCTGGAGGCGCCGACGGTCGGCCTGCAGACCCTGCTGGCCGACGTGGGAACCGTGCACTTCAGCTCCGACACCTTCAACGTCAACGGCGGGACGGCCCAGAGCATCAGCTCGGGTAGCCCCACCCAGATCGTGCTGTCGCCGGGGTTGATCAACGAGGCCACCCCCTCGGCCCTGGGGTCCGGCGGTCTGACCTTCAACGACTGCGCCTACGCCCAGTCGTGCCCCGCTCCCTGAGCTGAAGCCCCAGTTACAGGCCCGCGGCCCCGGGTAACTCCTCCACCACAACCGAAGGCGGTAGTGGTGGAGGACCGGATTGCCGACGCGTACACAAGTCCTTGAGCGGGTTCGCCGAGCCCACACATACCAGGAGATCGGCGAGGAGTTCCTGATCCCTCCCGGTCAGGCATACCTGATCGCCACCGGGCTGCCCGCTGATGGTAGCGACGTGGTCACCGAAGAGCAGGCGGCCGGCCGGGAGGGGCTGATCGAAGGTTCCACCCAGCAGCTGGTCAACCCGTCCACGGAGCTGCCGAAGCACCAGCAGCTGGTGGAGGAGTGGATGAAGCGGCGGGTGGCGGCGGACGAGGCCATCCGCCGGGCGGGGGAGCGGCGCACCGCCGCCCCGCCCGAGATAGAGGGCGAGGACCAGACCGACGACGTGGTCTCGGTCATCGGGTGGCAGCACAACCAGGTGAAGTGGCTGCAGGAGCAGCTCGAGACCGTGCCCGGCGTCCGCAAGGGCGGCTCGGAGGCCAAGCAGCAGCAGCGGGTCTCCATCCTCGACATGATCCGGGTCCGCCTGTCGCAGCACGAGACGGCCGAGGAGGAGCACTTCTGGCCGGCCGTGCGTCA
The DNA here is from genome assembly GCA_021816565.1 of Actinomycetes bacterium. The sequence continues at coordinate 15,676 of JAKAXN010000041.1, read as the reverse complement.
GCGCCTCGAGGGCGGCGACGAGCTGGCGGAGCGGGCGCTGGCCCAGGAGCAGGAGGGCAAGGACCTCCTACAGGAGCTGGCGGGGATCCCCGGCGGCGACGACCGCTTCGACGAGCTGGTGGAGAAGCTGGTGGCCGCCCTGCGCAAGCACGTGGCCTTCGAGGACAAGGTCCTCCTCCGCTTCAAGGAGGAGGTGCCCGACGAGGAGCGCAGCGAGATCGGCCGGAAGTTCCAACCCGCCTACGAACACGCCCCCACCCGCCCCCACCCGCACGCCCCCAACAGCTCCGCTCCCCTCAAGGCGGCCGCCAAGATGGCCGCCCCCATGGACAGGGCCCGCGACGCGCTCGGCGACCGGCCGGCCAAGCGCCAGGGCCAGGCGGAGAAGAAGCCGGCCAACCAGGTGACCCGCAAGAAGGGCGGTAAGAAGTGATCCGTGACCTGATCGAGCACTGGCCGGTATTGCGCCAGGTCCGCGAGCGGGACGCCTTCGGGCGGGGCATCGCCGCCAAGTCGAAGCAGTCGGACAACCTGGAGCCCCGCACCGCCAACGCCGACAAGGTGGTCAAGTCCATCTGCCCCTACTGCGGGGTCGGCTGCGGCCAGAACATCTACGTCAAGGACGACAAGATCGTCCAGATCGAGGGCGACCCGGACTCGCCGGTGAGCCGGGGCCGGCTGTGCCCCAAGGGCGCGGCCACCCTGGAGCTGTCCACCGGTCCCACCCGGCGCTACCACGTGCTGTACCGCCCTCCCCACGCCACCGACTGGGAGCGGCTACCGCTGGACCGGGCCATGGAAATGGTCGCAGACCGGGTCATCAGGACCCGGCGGGAGAAGTGGCAGCAGACCTTCAAGGACAAAGAGGTCCGCCGCACCATGGGCATCGCCTCCCTCGGCGGCGCCACCTTGGACAACGAAGAGAACTACCTCATCAAGAAGCTGCTCACCGCCCTCGGCGTGGTGCAGATAGAGAACCAGGCCCGCCTCTGCCACAGCGCCACCGTCGCCGGTCTGGGGCCGTCGTTCGGCCGGGGTGGAGCCACCACCGCCATGCAGGACCTGCAGCATTCCGACTGCATCGTCATCGAGGGATCCAGCTTCGCCGAGGCCCACCCGGTGGGCTTCCAGTGGGTGATGGAAGCCAAGGCCCGGGGGGCGACGGTCATCCACGTGGATCCCCGCTTCAGCCGGACCAGCGCCCTGGCCGACGTCCACGTGCCCATCCGGGCCGGGACCGACATCGTGTTCCTCGGCGGCATCATCCGCTACGCCATCGAGCACGACAAGTGGTTCAGGGACTACGTCGTCAACTACACCAACGCCCCGCAGATAATCCGCGACGAGTACCGCGACACCGAGGACCTCAACGGCATCTTCTCCGGGTTCCACGAGAAGGCGTCGGCCTACGAGAACGAGGCGTGGCTGCCCGAGGGCATGAGCCAGACCACCGACCCGGAGGACGGGGGGGAGAAGGACGACCCCGAGTACGAGGAGCGGCTCCAGGCCGTGAAGGACGCCGGCACGGCGGAGACCCACGGCTCGGGGGGCGCCGGCATGCACGGCTCGCCCAACACCGACCCGACCCTGCAGCACCCCCGCTGCGTGTTCCAGCTGCTGCGCAAGCACTACGCCCGTTACACCCCGGAGTACGTGGAGCAGATCTGCGGCATCCCCCGGGACCTGTTCCAGAAGGTGTGCGAGGTCGTCACCAGCAGCTCCGGCCGGGACCGCACCACCTCTTTCGTGTACGCGGTCGGCTGGACCCAGCACACCGACGGATCGCAGTTCATCCGGGCCGCGTCCATCCTCCAGCTGCTCCTCGGCAACATCGGCCGGCCGGGGGGCGGGATCCAGGCTCTGCGCGGTCACGCCTCGATCCAGGGGTCGACCGACATCCCGACGCTGTTCAACCTGCTGCCCGGGTACCTGCCGATGCCCCACGCCTACGAGCACGCCACTCTCGACGACTACATAGAGGGGGAGAAGTCCGGCAAGGGCTTCTGGGGCGACATGCGGGCCTACATGGTGAGCCTGCTGAAGGCGTACTGGGGTCCGGCGGCCACCCCCGAGAATGACTTCTGCTACGACTACCTGCCCAAGATCACCGGCAGCCACAGCACCTACGACACCGTGCTCAACCAGATGGCCGGCGAGTGCAAGGGGTACTTCCTGATGGGGGAGAACCCGGCGGTGGGCTCGGCCAACGCCAAGATGCAGCGGCTGGGGATGGCCAACCTGGACTGGCTGGTGGTGCGGGACTTCTCGCTGATCGAATCCGCCACGTGGTGGAAGGACGGCCCGGAGATCGACTCCGGGGAATTGAAGACCGGGGACATCGCCACCGAGGTGTTCTTCTTCCCGGCGGCCTCCCACACCGAGAAGAACGGCAGCTTCACCAACACCAACCGCATGCTGCAGTGGCACTACGAGTCCAAAGAACCCGACGGCGAGGCCCGCAGCGACCTGTGGTTCATGTACCACCTGGGGCGCATCATCAAAGAGAAGCTGGCCGGCTCCACCGACCCCATCGACCGCCCGGTCCTGGACCTCACCTGGGACTATCCGACCGAGGGCGCCATCGAGGAGCCGAACGCGGAGTCGGTACTGGCCGAGATCAACGGCTGGGACTCCGAGGGATCGCCGCTGGCGTCCTACGAGCAGCTCAACGAGGACGGGTCCACCGCCTGTGGTTGCTGGATCTACTGCGGGGTCTACGCCGACGGCGTCAACCAGGCGGCCCGGCGCAAACCGGCCAAGGAGCAGAACTGGCTGGGCGGGGAGTGGGGCTGGGCCTGGCCGGCCAACCGCCGCCTGCTCTACAACCGGGCCTCGGCGGACCCCGACGGCAAGCCGTGGAGCCCCCGCAAGGCGCTGGTGTGGTGGGACGAGGAGAAGGCTCTGTGGGTGGGACACGACATCCCCGACTTCACCGCCTCCAAGGGCCCGCACTACCGGCCACCGGCCGGGGCCACCCGGGGCGAGGCCCTGTCGGGCATCGACCCGTTCGTGATGCAGGCCGACGGGAAGGGGTGGCTGTTCGCCCCCGCCGGGCTGGTGGACGGGCCCCTACCCACCCACTACGAGCCGCAGGAGTCCCCGACGGCCAACCCCATGTACAAGCAGCAGCGCAGCCCGGTCCGCCAGATCTTCAGGCACGAGCACAACCGCTACCACCCGAGCGGATCCGAGCCCGGCGCCGAGGTCTACCCGCACGTGGTGACCACCTTCCGCCTGACCGAGCACTTCACCGCCGGGGGTATGAGCCGGTGGGTGTCCAGGCTGTCGGAGCTGCAGCCGGAGATGTTCTGTGAGGTATCCCCGGAGCTGGCCGATGAGTGCGGGCTCGAACACCGGGGATGGGCCACCATCATCACCGCCCGCAACTGCATCGAAGCCCGGGTGCTGGTCACCGGCCGGATGACGCCGCTGCTGATCGACGGCCGGGTGGTCCACCAGATCGCGCTGCCGTTCCACTGGGGTCCCAACGGCTACACCCAGGGGGACTCGGCCAACGATCTCACGTCGATCGTGCTCGATCCCAACGTGCACATCCAGGAGGTCAAGGCGCTCACCGCGGCCATAAGGCCGGGCCGCCGGCCCACCGGGCCGGCCCGGGTCGAGCTGGTTCGTGACTACCAGCGGCGGGCCGGCGTCACCGCCGAGACCGGTACGGAGGTGCTGTCGGTATGAGCCTTCTTGACATGCGCTTCGACAACGGGCAGGAGGCGGCGGCCGGCAGCGGCTACGCCGACGCCCCGCCCCGGATGGGATTCTTCACCGACACGTCGGTGTGCATCGGCTGCAAGGCCTGCGAGGTGGCCTGCAAGGAGTGGAACCAGATCCCCGAGGACGGGCTGGAGTTCACCGGCATGTCCTACGACAACACCAAGGGGCTGGGGGCGGACAGCTGGCGCCACGTGGCGTTCATCGAGCAGCCGAAGTCCCTGGCCGGCCAGATCACGGGCGGTGTCGGTATGGCCGCCTCCAGCGGATCGGTTGCGTCGGTCCCGACGGCTCCGGAGGTGACAGCCGAGGGCATCCGGTGGCTGATGTCGTCCGATGTGTGCAAGCACTGCACCGAGGCCGCCTGCCTGGACGTGTGCCCGACCGGGGCGCTGTTCCGCACGGAGTTCTCGACGGTGGTGGTGCAGGAGGACATCTGCAACGGCTGCGGCTACTGCGTACCGGCCTGCCCGTACGGGGTCATCGACCAGCGCCACGGCGACGGTCGGGCCTGGAAGTGCACCCTCTGCTACGACCGTCTGGGGGTCGGGCAGGAGCCGGCGTGCGCCAAGGCCTGCCCCACCGACTCCATCCAGTTCGGCCCGCTCGACGAGCTGCGCCAGCGGGCGGACCAGCGGCTGGCCCAGATGCACTCGGTTGGCGTCGGGGAGGCCCGGCTCTATGGCCGCGACCCCGACGACGGGGTCGGCGGGGACGGGGCGTTCTTCCTCCTGCTCGACGAGCCCGAGGTGTACGGGCTGCCACCCGACCCGGTCGTGACCACGAGGGATCTGCCGAAGATGTGGAAGCTGGCCGGCGTGGCCATGAGCGTCCTCGGTGGGAGCATCGCCGCCACCTTCCTCGGCGCCGGCCGGCCGGGAGGTGCAGCATGAGTACCGACGCCGTCACCACCGACGGGACCACCGGGATCCACCCGGGTCGGGAGGCCACGGTCGGGGCCAACGTGCCGCCCGGCGGGGGCGGGCCCCGCAAGGCGAAGCGACGCGACGAGCCCGAGTTCGGCTCGTACTACGACCTGCCGGTCATCAACAAGCCGGCCTGGGAATCCCCCGACATACCCGGGTACCTGTTCCTCGGGGGCCTGGCCGGGGCCGGCGCCGCCGTCGGTCTGGCCGCCCAGGTCACCGGGCGACCCGGGCTGGCCAAGGTCAGCAAGATCGGCGCGGCCGCAGCCGGTCACCTCTCCCTGGTCGCCCTGGTCCACGACCTGGGCCGGCGGGGCCGGTTCTTGAACATGCTGCGAATGTTCAAGGTCACGTCGCCCATGAGCGTGGGGTCCTGGCTCCTGTCGGGCTTCGTGCCGGCGGCCACCGTGTCGGCGCTCTCCGCCGTCACCGGCGCGGCGCCGGCCCTGGGGACGCTGGCCAGCGCCGGGGCCGCCGTGCTCGGGCCCCCGGTGGCCACCTACACCGCCGCGCTCATCTCCAACACCGCCGTCCCCGCCTGGCACGACGGCTACGAGTACATGCCGTTCATCTTCGTGAGCAGCGCGGCCAGCGCCGCGGCGGGACTGGGGCTGCTCGGCGCCCCGGTGTCGGAGAGCACCCCGATGGCCTTCCTCGGAGCGGTGGCCGGGCTGTCGGAGGTGGCGCTCTCCAAGGTCCACGAGGAGAGCATCGGCATCGTCAAGGAGGCCTTCCACGAGGGTAAGGCCGGCCGGTACATGAAGGCGGCGGAGGCGCTGACCGCCGGAGGGGCTGTGCTGGCCGCGGCGGGGGGGCTCACCCGGCGGCGGTCGCTGCGGGCTGCTGCCGGGGCCATGCTCCTGGCCGGGTCGGCCTTCACCAGGTTCGGGATCTTCGAGGCCGGCATCAGCTCGGCCCAGGACCCGAAATACACGGTCGTCCCCCAACGCGAACGGCTCGAGAAGAAGGCGAGGAAGGGCACGTGATCCAGGATCTGTGGCGGGTGATGCAGGCCGACCACGACATGGTGTGGGACCTGCTCAACCAGCTCACCGGCGGCGCCGGCTCGCCGAGCGGCAGCCCGAAGGAGCACCGGCGGCTGGCCCGGGAGCTGGTTGCCATCGAATCGGCGCACGAGGCGGCCGAGGAACTGGTGATCTGGCCGGTGGTGCGCCGGGTCTGCCCCGACGGTGAGGATCTGGTGTTCCACGCCACGGGACAGGAGCGTCAGGCCAAGCGGGCCCTCAACGAGTTGAGCGCCATCAAGGCGGGCAACAAGGACTTCGAGGAGTGCGTGGCCACGGTGGCGTCGCACGCCCGCCAGCACATCACCTACGAGCAGAACCAAATCTGGCCCCGCCTGGCCGACCACCTCACCGCCGAGGAGGCCGACCGCCTGGGCCGCCGGTGGGTCGACGCCCGGCTCCGGGGCCCGACGCGGCCCCACCCCCACACCCCGCCCATGCCCGGGGCGCTCGCCAGCGCCGGCTACCTGCTGGCCCGCCTGGACCGCCTCCGCGACGCCCTCACCGGGCGGAAGGTGCCCACGCCGGCGGCCCTCTCGACCCGGCCGCCCGCCCCTCCGGCCACGGATCCGGAGCGGGGAGCGGCCCCGGAGACGGTCGCAGTTGCGCCCCGTGCGGAGGAGTCGACGGTCATCGGTTCCTAGGACCGACCGCAGCCGGGCCCGGCATCCTCGACGTTTGGTCCGGCTTTCGTGATCCGCCGGCTTGTCCGGCGTGGGCTAGCCTGCAGGCCGCATCATCGGGCGGTGGCGGGGTTATGGTCTGAGCGAACCGATGCAGGACGACAAGCACATCCGCGCCCTGTCGTGGATCGGCAGCGGCGGGGCGGTGCTCGTGTCGGCCTGTCTGGTCACGTCAGTGGTGATCGCCACCTCCCCCCGACCCCCGGCCGTCACGGGATCCGACAGACCGCCGGCTGCGACCGGGGCCTTTCTTCGCGCCCGCTCCCCGGGAGTACCGGGACACACTCAAGCTTATTCCCATATCTACCCCGGCGGCGGGAAACCAAACACCGTCGTTTCCGGCACCGCGGCGTCGGCGTCGCTGGCCGCGGCCCCGCCGCTCAGCCCGCGGGCCGCCACCGCTGCGGACCGGACCCCGCCGGGGGCCGCCTCGGCGTGGAGCACGTCCCTGCAGCAGGAACACCTGGCCGCACCCATCGTCGCCGCGGCGGTCGGGCGGGCCGGTCGGGAACTGCTGCTGGTCGGGGCCGACGGCGGCCTGTTCCCCGTCGGGTCGGCCGGCTTCTTCGGGTCCCTCGGCGGCACCCGGCTGGCCGCCCCGGTCACCTCGGTGGCCGCCGACCCGGCCAGTGACGGCTACTGGATGGCCGGGGCCGACGGCGGGGTGTTCGCCTTCCACGCCCCGTACCACGGCGCCCTGAGCGGGCGGCGCCTGAGCGCCCCCATCGTGGCCATGGCGGCGACGCCCGACGGTGGTGGTTACTGGCTGGCGGCGGCCGACGGCGGGGTGTTCGCCTTCGGTGATGCCCGCTACATGGGGAACTCGAGCCGGTCGCGGCTGGCCTCGCCGATCGTGGCCATGGCGGCGACGCCCGACGGTGGTGGTTACTGGCTGGCGGCGGCCGACGGCGGGGTGTTCGCCTTCGGTGATGCCCGCTACATGGGGAACCTGAGCCGGTCGCGGCTGGCCTCGCCGATCGTGGCCATGGCGGCCATGCCCTCCGGAGACGGGTACTGGCTGGCGTCCGGTGACGGCGGGGTGTTCGGCTTCGGCCACGCCGGCTACCACGGCAACGCCGTCGGGCGGACGGCCGGCTCCCCTGTCACGGCCCTGGTCCCGAGCGCCGACGGTCAGGGCTACTGGCTGGCCGGGACCGGCGGGAGTGTCTTCGCCTTCGGAGACGCCCCCCCGGTGGGCCAGACGGCCAGCGCCGCAGCCCTGGCCGCGGCGGCCCTGCCGCCGGTCGATCCGTCGGTGGCCAGGACGGCCGTCAGCGATCTGACGGCGTACCCCCCGGGCTCCGTGGGGATGGACATATCCCAGTACCAGTGCGGCCAGATCCCGCCGGGCCCGACGGGGGTGGCGGTGGTGCAGGTGACCAGCGGTGCCATCGACAACCCACCCAACCCCTGCTACCTGCAGGAGGCGGCGTGGGCCGGGCCCCGCATGTCGGCCTACATCTACATGGACGGCCTCCCCGAGCCGGCCCCGGAGTCATCGCTCACCGGACCGGCCGGCGCCTGCGCCCTGATCGACGCGGCGTGCGAGAGCTTCAACTACGGCTACAACTGGGCTCGCCACTGGGTCGCCTACTCCCGCAGCGTGGGGGTGTACCCGAAGCTGTGGTGGCTCGACGTGGAGCGGTACTCCGGGTGGCGTGACACCATCAGCAACGACCTGGTGGTCAACGGGGCCCTCCTAGGGCTTCGGTCCATGGAGGTCCAGGGCGGGATCTACTCCACCCGTCCGCAGTGGGACGGCATCACCGGCGGCCTGGTCGTACCCGGCGTGCCCCTCTGGACCGCCGGTGCCGGTAACCGGTCCGGGCCGGGCTACAGCGCCGACAGCTACTGCGCCGACCCGGGCCGCTACACGTTCGCGTCCGGCGTCTTGAAGCTGGTGCAGTTCGGGTACCAGGGGCCCTTCCCCGGGTCCTACTCGGGACCGGCCGACCCCTACGACCTGGACCTGGCCTGCGGGTAGCCGCGGGCCGGCCTGAAGGTCCGACCAACGCTCCGTGAGGTCGCTCGGCCGGCCCGGTGCGACCCCCACCCCCGCCGGCCTGCATCCCGGTCCCGGCGCTGGCATCGCGGTCCCGGTCCGCTGATGCGCCCGCCCGGCCCGGCCCGGGCCGCTACCGTGCCCCGGGATGGGCGACGGTGCAGCAACCGGTTCGGGCCGCGGCCCGGGCGTGGCCGTGGCGCTGGACATCCAGGCGCTGCAGAGCCGGGGGAGGCCCAGGTCGGAATGGCCGGGGTGGCCGGGCTGGCCGCCGGGCTCCACCCCGCTGCGCGACATCCAGGCCTACGTGGCCGCGCACGCCGACGCCCTGGCCCGGTCCGGTCGGCTGGCTGCCGCGCTGCTGGCCCCGGAGTACCCCGCCCCGGACGTCTCCTGCCTCCCGGACGGGCTCCTGGCCTCCGGGGCGGTCCGCTGGGACCGGCGCGCCGAGGTCCGCCGGCTGGTCCGGCTGGCGGCCGCCGGAGGGACCGGGAGGCCGGTCCTGGCCCACCACGTGCCGGCACCGTTCCTCGACACCGACTTCGGTGACCCGGCCGGCCAGGTGGTCGGCGCCGACTGGGCCGAGGCCGGCGTTCCCCGGGTGGTGACCGTCCACGACCTGGATCCGCTCGAGGAGCCGCAGCGGTGGCTGCAGTCGCCGTCGCGCCAGGCCCGCTACCGGGCCCGGGCGGAGTGGGTGGCGGAGTCGGATGTGATCGTGGCGGTGGACGGGCGGGCCGCCGATCAGGTCGTCCGTCTCCTGGGCTTCCCGCCCGAGCGCCTGGTCGTGGGGACCGGCGCCGACCTGGTGGACGGCATCGTCGACGCCCTGGGGCGCCGGCTGCCGGGCGGGCAGGCCGGCTCCGGCGTCACCCGGCCCGGCTCCGGTGCGGCCCGGCCCCGGTCCGGCCCGGATCGGCCCACCCGGGGCGCGGACCGCCCCACCGCGCCGGCGGACCTCCCGGTCGCGCTGGCCCTGGTCGGGCCCTTCCCACCCCACGGCGGCGGCATCGGCGCGTACAACGGCGACCTCATCGCCGCCCTGGCATCCCCCGGGAGACCGACCCCAGGGGGCCCGGACCCGGGGGGCCCGGCCCCGGCCCCCCGGGTGGACGCGGTGGCCACCCCGGCCGAGGCCTGGGCCGGGGCGGACCGCGGGTGGCGACCGCCGGCCGGGGTCCGCAAGCTCCATCCCGAGTCGCTGGGACGCGACATCCGCCCGGCTGGCTACGACCACCTCGTCTACACCATCGGCAACTCGTCCGGGCACCTGGCCACCGTGGAGACGGCCCTACGCCACCCGGGCTGGCTGTGGCTGCACGAGACCCGCCTGCCGGCCGTGGCCACCACCGCCCTGGAGGGGCTCGGCGACGAGGAGTTCCGGGCCCGGATGGAATGGCTGCTGGAGCGGGCGTACCCGGACCGGGCCCCGCTGGCGTCGGCCGCGGCCGCCGGGAGGTCCCACCTGGCGCTGGCCGGGGCCGGGGTGGGGCTGGCCGGGCTACTGGTGGCCCGGTCCGCCGGGGTGCTGGTCAACTCCACCGCGGCCCGCAACTTCCTCCTCCTCGACCTGCCTCCCCTGGCGTGGCACCCGCCGGTCCGGGTGCTGCCCCCCGGCTGCCCGCCCGTCCGACCCCTCGGGGCCGGCCGCCGCCCACGGCGGTCCGGGGGCCGGCCGCTCGCCGTGGCGTTCGGGGTGGTGTCCATGTCGAAGCGTCCGGACGTGATGGTCGACGCGGCCGCCCGGGGAGGTTTCGATCTGGCGTTCGTGGGCCCGTGCCCGCCGATTCTGGCCGAGCTGATCGACAACCGGGCCCGGCACCTCGGCATACCGGAACGGGTCGAGGTGGCCGGCGCGGTGGACGATGGGCAGTGGTGGGGCTGGATGGGCCGGGCCACCGTGGCGGTGCAGCTGCGGGAGGAGTCGAGCGGCGAGATCTCGGCTGCGGTGCTCGACGCCCTGGCCGCCGGGGTGCCGGTGGTGACCAACCTGCCGGCCGCGTCGGATTATCCGGAGGCGACGGTGGCCATGCTCCCGGGCGGGGCCGGGGCGCCTCCTGACCCCGACGACGTGGCGGCCGTGGTGGACCGGCTGGTGGGCGACCCCGACGGGCTCGAGGGGCTCAGCCGGGCCGGGCAGGACTACGCATCGGGCCACCAGATGTCCGACCTGGCCCGGGCCCTCCTGGAGGCGGTCACCTCCACCGACCCCTGACGCCGCCCTGCCCCCCTCGAAGGGCCTGCCGGCCGCCCCCAGGCGACCACCGACCGGGTTCGCCACCGGTACCGGCCCGCGACCCGTTGGTAGTCTCAGCGGATGGTCGCCAACCGGCTCGGCTGGCCGGCGCTTCGCGGCCGGGCTCCCAGCTACGCCGACCCGCAGGAACGGACGACGTCCTCCCCCGACCGGCGCATCGACGTCCGGGCCGGTCTCATCGTCTCCGCCCTGTACCTGCTGGGCGGGGTGATCGCCTACTGGCACGTGTGGGCCCACCCGGCCACCGTCCAGGCCGGGTACGGGACGGGAGACCTGGGTCGCTACGACTGGTTCGTGGGGTGGGTGCCGTGGGCCCTGGCCCACGGGGCCAACCCGTTCGTGTCCCACATCGCCAACGTGCCGTTCGGCGTCAACCTCATGGACGACACCTCGGTGCTGGCCCTGGGGCTGGTCATGGCTCCGGTCACCGTCCTGTTCGGCCCGGTCGTGTCGGTCAACGTCCTGCTGACGCTGGCCTACCCGCTGTCCGCCGGGGCGGCGTACCTGCTGGCCCGCCGCTTCACCGGGTGGCGGCCGGCGGCGTTCGCGGCCGGGCTGTTCTACGGGTTCTCGCCCTACATGGTGGCCCAGGGCTCGGGGCACCTGAACCTGTCGTTCGTACCGCTCCCGCCGCTCGTGATCCTGGCCCTGCACGAGCTGCTGATCCGCCAGGAGCGCCCGGCCCGCCGGGTCGGGGCGCTGCTCGGGGTGATGGTGGCGGCGCAGTTCCTCATCTCCACCGAGATAACCGCCACCACCGCCCTGTTCTCGGCCATCGCGCTGGTGATGGTGGCCGTGGTCGGCCGCCACCAGGTGCGGGCCCGGCTCCGCCACGCGGTGGAGGGGCTGGCGGTGGCGGCCGCGGTGGCGGCGGTCCTCCTGGCCTACCCGCTGTACGTGGCGCTGGCCGGGCCGCTGCACATATCCGGGCTCATCCTCGGTTTCCAGTACTACTACTCGGACCTGGTGGCGCCGCTGCTGCCCACCTCGCTGATGCAGTTCGGCACGGCCCACATGAAGCGCATCGCCGACAAGATCGGCGGCAACCTGTCGGAGAACGGCACCTACCTCGGGGTGCCGCTCATCGTCTTGGTGGTGGCCGCCGGGGCGATGATCCGCCGGAAGGTGGTGTGGATCGCCACTGGCATGGCGGTGATCGCCTTCGTGCTGTCCCTCGGCAGCCGGTTCCACCTCGGACTGGCCCGCTACGCCACCTTCGGTGACAAGGTCCCGCTACCGGGCGCCATCCTGTTCCACATCCCCAAGTTCAACGACGCCTTCCCGGTCCGCTACGCCCTCTTCGTCGACCTGTTCGTGAGCATCGTCCTGGCCGTCACCCTCGAGGCCCTCCACCGGAAGGGATCCGAACGGCCGGCGATGGGGGTGGCCCTTCCGGCGGCCGTGGCGGTGGTGGCCCTGCTCCCCCTGCTGCCGGCGTGGCCCTACGCGGCAGAGGGCCCCACCGGCGTGCCGAGCTACTTCACCACCGCTGCGGTGCAAGCCGTCCCGGCCGGATCCACCGCCCTGGTGTACCCGGTGCCGGTCAACACCAACGACGCCGCCCAGCTGTGGCAGGCCGAGGCCGGCTACCGGTTCTCCGAGGTGGGGGGCTACTTCTTGTTGCCCGCGCCCAAGGGAGCGCCGTCGGGATCGCAGTTCTTCGAGCCGACGACCACGACCACCGCGCTGACCGCCCTGGCCAACGGCCGGGCCCTGCCGCGCACCCCGGCCCTCCGGGCGGCCCTCACCGGACAGCTGCGCAGCTGGGGGGTGTCCAGCCTGCTGGTCCAGCCGGTGGGGGCGGACCCGGTCGGCTTCTTCACCTGGCTGACCGGGCGGCCCCCCGACGCGTCCCGGGGCGGGATGCTCGCCTGGTACCACTGGCCGCTTCGGAGTAGATAGCAGCCATACCCCGGGCGCACGCGTCCCAGGAGAAAGTGCCGGCCCGTTCCCGGCCGGCCCCACCGAGCGTCCGGGTCCGGTCGCGGTCGTCGAGGAGGGCCGCCATGGCCTCCCCCAGGGCATCGTGGTCTCCGGCCGGGACCAGCACGGCGGAATTGCCCACCACCTCCGGGATGGAACCGGCGGCGGTGGCCACCACCGGCACGCCGGCGGCCATCGCCTGCAACGGCGGGTAGCCGAAACCCTCGTAGCGAGACGGGTACGCCAGGAGCGCCGCTCCCTGCAGGACGGCTGTCAGGTCCTGGTCCCCGACGTAGCCGAGCTGGACTATCCGGTCCCGGTGCGGCGAGCGCTCCAGCGCCTCCCGGAACTCCCCGGCGCCCCATCCGTCGGCCCCGATCACGACCAGTCCGACGTCGGGGCGCGACCCGGCCAGCGCGTCGAAGGCCCGCACCAGGCTCGGGTAGTCCTTGCGGGGCTCGACGGTGCCGACGGCCAGGATGTAGCGCTCGAACGGCAGGCGGGGACCCGCCGGGCCGGCCGGGGCCAGAGGCGGTATCCCCGACCACACCACCCGGACCCGGTCCGGGTCGGCACCGAAGGCGTCGATCACCTCATCGGCCACGAAGCGGGAGTGGGTGTGCACCCACGCCCCCCGGCGCACCGCCCGGCGGATGAACTCGGGGAACGCCAGGGTCTCCGGCTGGCACATCTCCGGGAAGTGCAGGGGGGTCAGATCGTGCACCGTGACGACCCGGGCCGCCCGCCACGTGGGGGGGACGATGAAGTTGGTGCCGTGCACCACGTCGAGCGGACCGGTGAAGGCTTCGAGCGGCACGGCCAGCCGGCGTTCCCACAGGGCCCGCACCGGGCGGGCCGGCATGGGCCGACCGATCAGGTGGGTGCCGGAAGGCAGCCGGCCGGCCAGCTCCGGGCGCATCCGCCACGTGACGGCGTAGACCGCCACGTCCAGCTCCTCCAGCCCGGCCAGCCCCTCGAGCAACCCGAGGGTGAAGTTGCCGACACCGGTCCGCCGGCCGAGGAGCGGCTCGCCGTCCAGGGCCACCTTGATCATCCGGGCAGTCTGGCACGCCGGTGATACGGTCCCCGCCATGAGCGTGATGCCCGACCCCGCCCTCGAGGCGGCCGCTGAGCGGCTGGAACGCCAGGCTCCCGGCTACCTGGCCCGGACCCGCCGGCTGGCTGCCGGACTGGGCCTGCCGCCCACCCCCGCCGAGCGGGTGGTGCGGGCCATAGACCTCGTCGACGAGACCGCCCAGGTCAACGCCGATGCCTCCACCTACTCGGCCCAGGTGTGGAACCGGGTCATGAAGACCACGGTGGGCCGGTTGGTCCGCTGGTACATGCTGCACATGGCCGGCCAGGTGGCCAACCTCGGTGGCAGCGTTTCGTGGCTGGGCCGGGCCCTGTACGACTACACGGCCGGCCTGGAGACGGAGCTCCAGCGGCTCAAAGTGGAGGTCGAGCAGCTGAAGGCCCGGGTGGAGGAGATGCAGGCCCAGCCCTAGACGGTGCAGGCCAGGCCGCCCCGGCGGGGCCGGCCGCCGAGGAACGTCTCGAGCGAGGACAACGGCATGGCCAGCCCCTGCTCGGACGCCGTGTCCAGGGCGAACACCACCCCCACCACCCGGCCCGAGGCGTCGAGGAGAGGGCTGCCGGAGTTGCCCGGCTTCACCGTGTCACTGATCTGCAGCACCGGGCCCGAGACCCCCAGCTGCGGGGCGGTGGTCACGCCGAGCACCTTTCCCGAGGTGACGGTCAGCTGGTCGCCCTCGGGGTAGCCGGTGACATACACCTCCGAGCCGACCGCCGGCGTGGCCGGACCGGCGGACGGGGCGACCGTGCCCGCCGGGGACGCGGCGTTGAGCCGGGCCAGGTCGTAGGAGCCGCTGTGGCCGCCCACCCCGGCGTTGAAGTCGGTGCCCGACCAGGTGGACAGCTGCAGGCCGGTGGCGCCGGCCGCCACGTGGCGGTTGGTGACGACCGTCCCGTCGAAGGCGAACGCCGTGCCGGTGGACAGGCACGCCGGGTTGCGTACCCGGAACACGAACTGCCGGGCCTCGGCCAGCAGGGCCCCCGGCCCGCCCAGGGCGGCCACCGCGACCGGGGCGGCCGTCACCGTCGAGGTGGGCTGGGCCCGGGGAGCGGCCGGTGCGCACGCCGCGAGCAGGACCGTGGCGGCGCCCAGCCCGGCGGCCACGACCGTCCAGGGGCTCCTCACGGGGCGTTCTGGATGGCCGACTGCAGCTGCTGGTTGGCCGACTCGGCCTGGTTGCACGTGGCGTCGACCTGGGCCGCCTCCGCCTCGAGGGCATTGAGCCGGCTGACGTCACCCGACCCGACAGCGGTGTTCAGGTCGGTGTCCAGCTGGTTGGTGGCGGTCAGGCACTGCTGCAGGTCGTCGGCCACGCTGCCGGCGGCCGATAGGAGCTGCTGCAGGACCGTCTCCTGATCGACGGCCTTCTCCTTCTGGGTGGCCACGTTGGACAGCTGGCCCTGCAGCGACGACAGCTGGTTGTGGAGGGTCGCCACCTGCGAGTTGAGCGTCCCGATCCGGCCGTTGGCCGACTTCACCTGGCTGATCATCTGATCCGCCCGGGCCATCTGGGTCAGATCGAGGCGCCGCCAGCTCTGCGCGCTGCGGTCGTTGTGCCAGGCCAGGTAGCCGAGTCCGCCGCCGGCTGCCACCACGACGGTGAAGGCGACGGCGGTCAGCCACCGCCGACCCCGGCGGGCCGGTGGGGGTCCCAGCGGGGCCGGGGTCCACGTCAGCGGCACGAAGGTCTCCGGGCCCGGGCGGTCGGGCCATCCCTCTCCGGCCAGGCGATCCTCTGACACCGGCCCCGAGTGTAAATGGCGCGATCATCCCCCAATGGCCGCAACCGTCCTGGTGGTCTCCCCGCACCCCGACGACGAGATCGTCGGCTGCGGGGCCACCCTTCTGGCGTTGCGAGACGCCGGGTGGCGGGTGGTCAACCTGGCCTGCTCGCTCGGCCGGGGTCCGGCGCGGGACCGCCGCCGGGCCGAGCTGGAGGCGGCGCTGGCGGTGGTGGGATTCGAGGGCCTCATCGCGCCGAGCGACGTGCCGCTGGTCGATTCGGTGGTGTCCGCGGCCCGCCGGGTGGGCGAGATCG
>JAKAXN010000440.1 GCA_021816565.1 Actinomycetes bacterium | reverse complement strand
CTGGACTTCCAGCTCCACAACACCTACTTCGTGGTGGCCCACTTCCACTACGTGATCATGGGCCTGGTCATGGGCGCCTTCGCCGGTATCTACTACTGGTACCCGAAGATGACCGGCCGGAAGATGAGCGAGTCCATCGGCAAGATCAGCTTCACGCTGATGCTGATCGGCTTCAACCTCACCTTCTTCCCGCAGCACACCCTGGGCCTGCGGGGCATGCCCCGCCGGATCGAGGTGTACAACGCCGGCATGGGCTGGAACTTCCTCAACATGCTCTCGAGCATCGGCGCCTACATCACCGGCATCGGCGTCATGGTGACGGTGTGGAACCTGTACCGCTCGCTGCGCAAGGGCGAGATCGCCGGGGACAACCCCTGGGACGGCCAGACTCTCGAGTGGGCCTGCTCCTCCCCGCCGCCGGACCACAACTTCGAGGCCCTCCCCCCGATCCGCTCCGAGCGGCCGGTGTGGGACGCCAACCATCCGGATCTCCTGACGAAGGTGGGACACTGAAATGAAGGTTGAATCCCGTGTGATCCTCGGGGCGTTCATCTTCCTGACCGCCCTGGCCGGTGTGTACTGGGGTGCGGTGGCCGTCCACGGTCACGCCTCCGAGCGCTCCGGTATCGCCATGCTCATCTTCAGCATGTCGGCCTACGGGATGCTGGGCTTCTACCTGCTGGCCCAGTACCTGCGCCGCCACGGCATCCCCCGCCCGGAGGACCGCTTCGACGCCACCCAGGAGGACGGTGCCGGGGTGGTCGACTACTTCCCGGTGGCCTCCATCTGGCCGGCCGGCATGGGCCTCGGCATGATCCTCGGCGCCACCGCCCTGGTGTGGGGCCTGTGGTACCTGTACATGGGCGGCGCGATATTTCTCGGGTCGGTGATCGGCTGGGTCACCGAGTCCGACTACACCATGGACGTGCTGCCCGGCATCGACCCCTCCGAGGTCGAGCACGGCCACGACGTGCCGTCGGGGGCCACCCTCCCCCACTACCACACCGAGACGGGCGTGACGCCGTCGCAGAGCTCGCACTGAGCACTCCGACATAGCAGGCCGGTGAACGCCGGGCCCCCCCGGGCCCGGCGTTCTTCGTTTCCTCCTTCGGGCCCGTCAGCGGCGCAGGTCGAGGCCGGCGAAGTCGCCGGCGGCCCGCCAGTCGGCCAGCAGCTCGAAGAACGGCATGGGCCCCCGCCCGTAGGCCGCCAGCACGAAGCCGCCCTCCGCCGGGCGGCCCTCGTTGTTGTAGTAGCCGGGGGTGCACTGCTCCTGGAAGCGGCGCATGTCGCGGGCGTTGGCGGCCAGCGTCTCGAGCCAGCCGGCCTCGGCCCCGGCGGTCACCTCCACCTGGCGTATCCCCTCCCGCAGGGCGTGGCCGACGATGTGGGCCAGGTGAGCGGCCGCCTGGTCCAGGAGGTGGGGGTAGTTGGCGGTGAAACCGCCCTGCGAGTGGCCGACCACGAACAGGTTGGGGAAGCCGTGGACGTGCATCCCGTGCAGGCTGCGCATCCCGGCGGACCAGTGCTGAGACAGGGTCACCCCGCCGGCTCCGGTGACGTCGTAGCCGGCCCGGCGGGTGTAGTCGGTGCCCACCTCGAAGCCGGTGGCGAAGATCAGGCAGTCCAGCGGGTACTCCACCCCGCCGGCCACCACTCCCCGCTCGGTGATGCACTCCACCCCCCGCCCGTCGGTGTCGACGAGGTGCACGTTGGCCCGGTTGAACGTCTGCAGGTATCCGTCGTGGAAGCAGGGCCGCTTGCAGAACTGCCGGTACCACGGCTTGAGTGCCGCGGCGGTGGCCGCATCGGTCACGATCGCGTCCACCCGGGCTCGGATCTGCTCCATCTTCTCGAAGTCGGCCAGCTCCATGGCCGCCGACAGGCCCTCCGGGGACAGGTCCGGGTCGGCGGAGCTGCGGACCCGGAAGATCAGCTTGGCGATGATGTCGGTCCAGCCGTCCATCACCAGGTCCGTGTCGGCGTATCCCCCGGAGGTGAGCAGGGTGAAGTTCTCGATCCGCTCCCGCTGCCAGCCGGGCTCCAGGGTCGCCGCCCATGCCGGGTCGGTGGGCCGGTTGGCCCGCACGTCGACGGAAGAGGGGGTGCGCTGGAACACGTACAGCTCGCCGGCCGCGGCCCCGACATGGGGCACGACCTGCACGGCGGTGGCCCCGGTGCCGATGATCCCCACCCGTTGCCCCGAGAGGCCCGTGAGGCCCCCGGTGGCGTCGCCACCGGTGTAGTCGTAGTCCCAGCGGCTGGTGTGGAACGAGTGGCCCCTGAACGTCTCCAGCCCGGGCACCCCGGGCAGCTTGGGCCGGTGGAGGGGCCCGTTGCCCATGACCACGAAGCGGGCCTGGAGGCGGTCGCCCCGGTTGGTCGTGACCGTCCAGCGGGAGCCGGAGGCGTCCCACGCCACCCCGGTCACCTCGGTCGAGAGCAGGGCCCGGCGCCGGAGATCGAAGTGGTCGGCCAGCCTCCGGCAGTGATCCAGGATCTCCGGGGCGTGGGCGTACTTCTCGCTCGGGACGTAGCCGGTCTCCTCGAGAAGCGGCAGGTAGACGTAGGACTCCACGTCGCACTGGGCCCCCGGGTAGCGGTTCCAGTACCACGTCCCGCCGAAGTCGCCGCCCTTTTCGATGATGCGCACGTCGTCGAGCCCGGCCTGCCGGAGACGGGCTCCGGTGATGAGACCGGCGAAGCCCCCGCCGATGATGGCCACGTCCACCAGGTCGTGGCACGCCGGGCGCGGCGCCGGGTCGCAGTACGGGTCCTCCAGGTAGCGGGCGAAGGGCCCGCTCATCTCCACGTACTGGTCGTTGCCGTCGGGGCGGATCCTCTTGTCGCGCTCCCGGCGGTACCGCTCCCTGAGGCGGTCCGGGTCGATCTGCGGCGCCGCAGTGGTGCTGGCCTGGTCCACAACCATGTTTCCCCCCCCCGTGTCCGGCGGGCCGAGCCTACGCGAAGCGGCCCCGCCCCCTCTCGGGGGCGGGGCCGTCGGGGCTGCCGGTAAGAGCCGGCCCGGTCAGAGTCCGGTCAGTCTCCGCCGACCGGGGCCCGGTACTCGTCCTCGGCCCGGGTGCCGTTGTCGCCGGTGGCGTGCTCGGCCCCGTGGTCCTCGCCGTGGTGCTCACCCACCGAGTGGTAGGCGCCGGTGGCGGTCCGGTAGATGACACCGCCGAGCGGCTTCTGGATGGGGTGGGCGTCGGTGCGCTGCAGGGCCTTGCAGGCCCGGAAGGTGATGGCGAAGCCCAGCACCGGGCCGACGATGAGGCCCCACTGCAGGTACTCGTAGATCCGCTCGAAGGCGATGTGCAGGTTGTTGGCCAGGATGTCGGTGCCGCAACCCACGGTGAGGATGGCGAAGAAGATGATCGCCGCCACACCGAAGCCGGTCCGGAACGGCTTGTCCCGGGGCCGGTCGAGCAGGTTGTGGCTCTTGTAGTCGTTGTAGATCTTCTTGTCGATCCACGGCCAGGCGAACATGATCCCGAAGATGATCCCGGGGAACAGCAGGCCCGGGAAGAACGGGTTCGGGATCTCCACCCCGAAGGAGCGGAACTCCCAGTGCGGCCACAGCCGCACGAAGCCGTCCAGCCAGCCCAGGTACCAGTCCGGCTGCGAGCCCTCCGACACGTTGTAGGGGGTGTAGGGGCCGTACAACCACACCGGGTTGATCTGGACGAAACCGGCCAGGAAGAACGTGGCGGCACTCACCATCATCATCAGGCCGCCGGCCTTGAGGGCGTACTGCGGCCAGATCCGGCTGCCCCGGATGTTGGTCTCGGTCTTGCCCGGCCCGGGGAAGTCGGTGTGCTTCTGGTGCCACAGGATCATCAGGTGGGCGGTGAGCAGGCCGACGATGAGGGCGGGGAACAGGAACTCGTGGACCACGAACAGCCGGGGGATGAACACGGTCCCGGGGAACCGCCCGCCCCACAGGTTGTACGCCAGCCAGCTACCGATGTTGAACGGTATGGCCTGGATGATCGAGTAGATGACCCGGATACCGGTGCCGGAGAGCAGGTCGTCGGGCAGCGAGTAGCCGGTGAAACCCTCGAGG
>JAKAXN010000439.1 GCA_021816565.1 Actinomycetes bacterium | reverse complement strand
CCGCCGTGGCCCCGGTGGCGGCGACCGCCGCGCCGTCTACTCCCTGGCGCAGCATCTCGGCCCGCAGCCGTTGACGGGCCCGGGCCAGCAGGCTCTCCGTGGCCTTGGGCGACAGCCCCATCGCCGCACCGATCTCGGCATGGGTGCGCATGGCGCTGTTCTCACCGGGCTCCATCTGGGCCAGCAGCACCCGCCGGTGCTGGTCAGGTATGCGCTGAAGCGAAAGTGCCAGCTTGGATGCCATATCACGGCCCATGACCTCGCGGTCCAGGCCGTCGCCGCACGGCTGCTCCATGTCCCGGTCCTCGGTGGGGGTGGCCCGCCGGCGCCTCAGATGGTCGATGGCCAGGTTGCGCGCCGCCCGCCGGCACCAGGGCCCGACGTCGACGCCGCCATCCTGGCGGAGGCGGACCAGCAACCGGGTGAACACCTCCTGCACCAGGTCGTCCTCGTCCGCCGAGCGGCCCAGGACGGCCCGGATGGCGCCCCGCACGGAGGGGGCGTGCTGGTCCATCAGCGCCTTGAAGCCGGTGTCGTCCACTGCCTGCATCACGAACTGCGTCGGCAACCGCCCTGGCCATCTTTAACTAGTTCTCTAGCCCGAATCCTCTAGTGAAGACAGAAAGGCCGAGGGCTACGGCCGCCTGGTTCGGTCGTTATGCCGTCGCCCGGAAACGCCGGGTCACAAACGTTCAAACGGGAGACCACGATGAAGCTCTTCGCCATCAAGATGCTCGGCGCAGCCAGCGGAATTCTCTTCGCCGGGGCCGGTTCGGCTGCTGCCCTGCCGGGGCTGGTGCACGCCGCCGGCACGGTCAGCGCAGCCGGTCACGCGGCGGCCACCGCCGGCCCGACCGGCATCCCCGGCCTGGGCGCCAACGCCGGGGCGTCGGCCCAGGCCAGTGCCAACGCCGACCTGTCCTCCGCCTCGAGTGCCCTGGACCAGGCCCGGGCCCTCACCCAGACCAGGATGGCCACCTCGGCGGACCAGGCCCTGCACCTGTACAGCTCGGCCGCCGGGAAGCTGACCGACGCGGCCAGACAGGCGGAGGCCATGGCCCGGAGCGGGATGCAGGCCGGGGCTTCCACCCTCATGAAGGTGGCCGCCACCATCAACGACGAGGTGGCCAACCTCACCGTGTCCACCGACGCCGGCCTGCACGCCACCATGTCGGCGGTACCCGACGTGACCACCGCCCTGGACTCGACCGTGAGGGCGGCCCAGAGCCAGGGCGGAGCGGCCCGGGCCCAGGTGCTCGGCGTGGTCGACCAGGCCAGCTCCAACCTGAGGAATCTGGTGACCTTCACTCCGCCGGCCGGCTCGGGGGCGGCGCCGGGCTCGCTGTCGGTGTCGGCGTCGGGATCGGGATCGTTCTCGGGAGCCGGGGCGGCCTCCACCTCCGGTTCGGGCGCCGGTTCGGCGTCGGCGTCGGGCTCGGGTGCGGCCTCCGGCACGGCCGGTTCGGCGTCCGGCACGGGCACGGCCGCCGGCTCGGGTGCGGCCGCCGGCTCGGGTGGCCAGGTCGGGGGCGGCGCCCACGGTGCGGCCTCGCTGTCGGTGCTGGGTTAGGTGGGTCCGGTCAACCGGCCGATTCGATGTACCTGTCGGGGTCGCGGTCCTCGGCCCGCAGTCCCCTCATGCCGGCGTGCTCGGTGACGAAGGCGACCCACTCGTCACCGAGCCGCAGCCGGTCCTCCCTGGCGTCGTGGGAGCGCAGGTCGGCCAGAGCCTCCCGCTCCTCCTCCGCCATGTGGTCGCTGTTGGCTTCCCGGGCCGCTTTCACCGCCTCCCACCACCGGTCGGAGCCGGCCTCCTCGGCGCCGGCCCGGCGGACGGCGTCGCGGATCTGGTTGTGGTCCTTGATGGCGTCGTCGGTCTCGTCCTCGGCCCTGGTCCCGGTCTGGAGCAGCCGGGGGTAGAAGAGCTTCTCCTCGGTGGCGGCGTGCAGCTCCAGCAGGTCGGCCAGCGGCGCCCACAGCCCGGCCAGCACCTCGGGGGCGCCTCGGCGCTGCTCGTCGAGCTCGGCGAAGCGCCGGCGGAGGGTCTCGTGGTCGTCGAGGATGAGATCGCAGACATCGGGCATGTCATGCAGGTACCCCGATCCCGGGGCCGGTCACCCGGGATAGAACGTCGGCGGGTCCGGGGCGTGGGGCACGTCGGCCACGAAGACGAACCCGGCGGCCGGCTGCTCCAGCAGGTCCGTCTCCTCCAGTCCCGCCGCGGCGGTGGTCATGTACAGCTGGTTGGTGCCGTCGCCGGCCACCAGCACGCAGCTCGAAACGGCGGACACCGGCAGCTCCACCCGGTGATCCTCGATCCCGTCGGCGTCGTAGTGGCGGCAGTGGCCCCCGCCGTTGATGGCCACCCAGAACCCGCCGGCGGAGTCCACGCACAGCCCGTCGGGCACCCCGTCCCCCTCCTCGACGGTGGCCACCACCTCCGGCGCCCCGCAGCCGTCGTCGCCGTAGGGGAGGCGGACCACCTGCCGGGTCGGGGAGTCCACGTGGTACAGAACGCTGCCCCCGGCGGTCCAGCCCATCCCGTTGGAGATGGTGAGCCCGTCGCGCAGCAGCTCGACCTCCCCGTGGGGGTGCAGGCGCCACAGGGCGCTGGCGCCCGGTTCCTTGTCGCCGGCCATGGTGCCGAACACCAGCCGGCCGGCCGGGTCCACGGCCATCTCGTTGGTCCGCAGCCTGGTCCCCTCCCCCGGTATGCGCTCCAGCAGGGTCTTCTCCACGATGCAGCCCGGGTCGACCACCCGGATGGCCCGCTCCTGGCCGATGACGTAGCCGAGACCGTCGGCCCGCAGCACCACCCCGCCGACGCGCCCGCCGGCGGTGACGCTGGTCCGGCTGCCGCCCTGCAACGAGCGGGTCAGGATGCGCCCGGCCAGGATGTCGATCCACACCAGCCGGCCCGCTTCGGGATCCCAGCGCGGTGACTCCCCCAAGAAGCAGCGGCGGTTGTCGAAGGTGCGTGACACCAGCATGGTCCTGTGCCTACCCGCCACAGTGGAGCGTGCACGAAACCGCCGATGATCTGTCCGCCCTGCAGCAACTCCTGGACCGCAGCATGGCCTCCGCCGGTTCGCATCTGTCCGGTATACACATCCCGGAGCGGCGGATGACCGCCGCCGCGGTGGCGGAGCGGCTGGCCGGGATGCGCCTGCTGGTGCTGGCCACGGCCACCGCCGACGGGCGGCCCCTGACCGGCGCGGTGGACGGCGTGTTCTACCGGGGGGCGTTCCACTTCGGGTCCTCGCCGGACTCGGTGCGGTTCCGCCACATCCGCCGCCGGCCGGCGGTGAGTGCCACCCACCTGCCGGGGGAGGAGCTGGCGGTGACGGTGCACGGGGAGGCGGTGCCGCTCGACTTGGGGAAAAAGGACCACGCCGGCTTCCGTCGGGCCCTGCTCGACATCTACACCCCCCGCTACGGGCCCGGGTGGGAGGCGTTCCTCGACTCGGGGGTGGTCTACGCCCGCATCGAGGCCCGGCGCATGTTCGCCTTCGACGGGGAGGGCCTCTCCTAGTCCCGGCCCGGCTCGCCGGTTGGGCCACACTGGACCGGTGAACCGGGCGGGCCGTCGGTGGCTGGACGTGATGAGCCTGGCCACCTTCGTGGCCCTGGGCCTGCCCGACGGGATGCTGGGCACCGCCTGGCCGTCGCTGCGCCACAGCTTCGGGGCCCCGGTGGGGGCCATGGGGCTGATCCTGCTGGTGTCCACCGCCGGGTCCGTTCTGGTCACGCTGTTCGTCGGGTACCTGATCCGCCGGCTGGGGGTGTCGGTCCTGCTGGCCGCCGGCCTGGCGGCGGCGGCCCTGGCCGCGGCCGGCTTCGCCGCCGCCCCGGTGTTCGCGGTGGTGCTGGCGGTGGCGCTGCTGTTCGGGGTGGGGGCCGGGCTGATGGACGGGGGCCTCAACACCGCGGTGGGCCTGTCCGGGCGGCGCCGGCTGCTCAACCTGCT
The DNA here is from genome assembly GCA_021816565.1 of Actinomycetes bacterium. The sequence continues at coordinate 100 of JAKAXN010000439.1, read as the reverse complement.
CCACGGCGCCTACGGGGTGGGCACCGCCGTCGGCCCGCTGGTGGTGATCGTGGCCCTGCTGGTGGGGTCGTGGCGGCCCGCCTACGTGGTGCTGCTGGCC